>NZ_QTMC01000006.1:0-214436 GCF_003602965.1 Bacteroides sp. AF25-5LB | reverse complement strand
CGCCGTTTTTCAGAAGAAGCCTCCGTGTCTGATAAGGATACGGAGGCTTCGTTCGTTTTGGCGGTCTCATAAACTTTTCGTATATTTGCGTCGAACTAATTTTATATCAACGTTTAAAGCAAATTGAAAGTATGAAGACTAAAGTTTTATTGGCTGCCGTTGCGGTAGCGTTTTCTTTCGCAGTGACATCTTGTGGCAACAAAAAGGCTGCAGATTCTAATGTAACTGAGGTGGATTCTTGCTGCGCAGCAAAAACAGAACAAGTGTGTGACTCTGCTAAGGCTTGCTGTGAGGGTGCTGACTCTGCTGCTTGTGACAGTGCGAAATGTGAGAAGGCTTGTGATAAAGCTGCTTGTGATAAGAAAGAAGATTGCAAGAAAGCTTGTGATAAAAAGTAATTCAAGACTTGTATTAAATTGTGCAATAGGAAAAGGCATACTGTAAAGTATGCCTTTTTTGTGATATATTTAAGTAATAGGTGAATGCTAACTTATAAAATGAAACTGTTTCTTTGAAAAAAGTAATGAATTTGTTTGTGTGATACGAAATAATATCTACCTTTGCAACGTCAAAACAAAAAAGAAGATGATTCAGAACTTTACATATATTCTACTGTGTGGTATTATTATTCTACTGGCAAAGTTTAGTGGAAGTGAGTGCTGTGCGTGAATATATATGTAAGATGCAATGATATATGAAGCCTTTCTCACTTCCAAGTGCGAAAGGCTTTTTTTATGGGACATAAATTAAATACAATAAAGCAATGAGTGACAAATTATTTATTTTCGACACAACGCTCCGCGATGGCGAGCAGGTTCCGGGATGCCAATTGAATACAGTGGAAAAGATTCAGGTAGCCAGACAACTGGAAGCCCTGGGGGTGGACGTGATTGAAGCCGGATTTCCGATTTCAAGTCCGGGAGATTTCAATTCGGTCATTGAGATATCAAAGGCTGTGACATGGCCCACCATCTGCGCCTTGACACGTGCCGTACAGAAAGATATTGATGTGGCAGCAGAGGCTTTGCAATTTGCCAAGCATAAACGTATCCATACTGGCATCGGTACATCTGACTCGCACATTAAATATAAATTCAATTCCAATCGCGAGGAAATAATAGAGCGTGCAGTGGCTGCCGTAAAGTATGCACGTAAGTATGTGGATGATGTAGAGTTCTATGCCGAAGATGCAGGCCGAACGGATAATGAATATTTGGCACGGGTGGTAGAAGCTGTTATCAAGGCAGGTGCTACTGTGGTGAATATTCCCGATACAACGGGGTATTGCTTGCCTGATGAGTATGGCGCGAAGATAAGATATCTGATGGAACATGTCAACGGTATTCATAATGCCATTATTTCTACTCATTGCCACAATGACTTGGGCATGGCTACTGCCAATACAATGGCTGGCGTGCTGAATGGTGCCCGCCAGGTGGAGGTAACCATCAATGGTATTGGTGAACGTGCCGGCAATACTTCTCTTGAGGAAGTGGCGATGATTATCAAATGTCACAAGGACATAGAAATTGAGACCAACATCAATACACAGAAGATTTATCCAACCAGCCGTATGGTGTCCAGCCTGATGAACATGCCGGTGCAGCCCAACAAGGCTATTGTAGGTCGCAATGCTTTTGCCCATTCGTCGGGTATTCACCAGGACGGTGTATTGAAGAATGTGCAGACGTACGAAATCATTGACCCGCATGATGTGGGTATTGATGATAATTCTATCGTATTGACAGCCCGTAGCGGACGTGCAGCCTTGAAGAATCGTTTGTCGATATTGGGAGTACAGTTGGATCAGGAGAAGCTGGACAAAGTGTATGAAGAGTTCTTGAAACTTGCCGATAAGAAGAAAGATATCAATGATGACGACATTCTGGTATTGGCAGGGGCAAATCGTACGCAGAACCACCGTATCAAACTGGAATATCTCCAGGTGACCAGTGGGGTGGGGGTTCGTTCGGTTGCCAGTTTGGGGTTGAACATCTCCGGTGAGAAGTTTGAAGCCGCTGCCAGTGGAAACGGTCCGGTAGATGCCGCTATCAAGGCTTTGAAGAAGATTATCGACCGCCATATGACATTGAAGGAATTCACCATCCAGGCTATCAGCAAGGGTAGCGACGATATGGGTAAGGTACATATGCAGGTGGAATACGATAATCATATTTATTATGGGTTCGGTGCCAATACGGATATTATCGCGGCATCAGTGGAAGCGTACATCGACTGTATCAATAAGTTTAAGATGTGATTTTAATCGTAAATTGTAAATAGCTAAATTGTACATAAAGAGATGAATACATTATTTGATAAAATCTGGGATGCCCATGTGGTACAGAAAGTGGAAGACGGTCCCACACAGCTTTATATTGATCGGCTTTATTGTCATGAAGTAACCAGCCCGCAAGCCTTTTCAGGATTGCGCGAACGTGGAATCAAGTGTTTCCGTCCGGAAAAGATCTTCTGTATGCCCGACCATAACACGCCGACGCATGACCAGGACAAGCCGATTGAAGACCCGATTTCAAAGACTCAGGTAGATACACTGGCCAAGAATGCGGAAGAGTTTGGATTGGCCCATTTCGGTATGATGGACAAGAAGAACGGAATTATCCATGTAGTAGGTCCGGAACGCGGGCTGACCCTGCCTGGCATGACCATTGTCTGCGGTGACTCGCATACTTCCACCCACGGGGCGATGGGAGCAGTGGCTTTCGGTATCGGTACGAGTGAGGTGGAAATGGTAATGGCCTCGCAATGTATCCTTCAGACCCGTCCTAAGACAATGCGTATCACTGTCGACGGCAAACTTGGCAAGGGAGTGACGGCAAAAGATGTAGCATTGTATATGATGTCGAAGATGACGACCAGCGGCGCTACGGGATATTTCGTGGAATATGGCGGAGAAGCTGTGCGCAGTCTGACTATGGAAGGGCGTCTGACCTTGTGCAATCTGAGTATAGAGATGGGTGCCCGCGGCGGTATGGTTGCTCCGGATGAAACCACTTTCGAGTATATTAAAGGACGCGAATATGCTCCGAAGGGTGAGGCATGGGACAAGGCATTGGCATACTGGAAAACGTTGAGGAGTGATGAAAATGCCGTGTTCGACAAGGAAGTCCGTTTTGCAGCCGAAGATATTGAACCGATGATTACATACGGTACCAATCCGGGTATGGGCATGGGTATCACACAACATATTCCTACTACCGAAGGAATGGGAGAGGCTGCCCGCACCTCTTTCATGAAGTCCATGGGCTATATGGGTTTTCAACCGGGAGAGCCTTTGCTGGGTAAGAAGATTGATTATGTATTTCTAGGCGCCTGCACCAATGGACGTATTGAGGATTTCCGTGCATTTGCCTCCATTGTGAAAGGCCGTCGGAAAGCCGAGGATGTAGTGGCATGGCTGGTTCCGGGCTCCTGGATGGTAGATGCCCAGATTCGTGAAGAGGGACTGGACAAGATTCTGGAAGAGGCCGGTTTTGCCATTCGCCAACCGGGTTGCTCCGCTTGTCTGGCAATGAACGACGATAAAGTGCCTGCCGGAAAGTATGCAGTGTCTACCAGTAACCGTAATTTTGAAGGACGCCAGGGACCGGGTTCCCGAACACTGCTTGCCAGCCCGCTTGTAGCTGCAGCAGCGGCAGTGACTGGAGTTATTTCTGACCCGAGAACGCTGATTTGATGTACGATTGGACGATTTACGATTAAAATTACTTCGTAAATCAAACATCGTTCAACAAAGGTAAATCAAGAGTATTTTCAATCGTAAATTGTAAATCGTAAATACAAAGATGAAGACAAAATTTGATATAATAACCAGTACTTGTGTGCCTCTTCCATTAGAGAATGTGGATACAGACCAGATAATCCCTGCACGTTTTCTGAAAGCTACTACCCGTGAGGAAAAGTTCTTCGGAGATAATTTATTCCGCGATTGGCGTTATCATCCGGATGGTTCTCTGAACAAGGACTTTGTTTTGAACAATCCCACTTACGGTGGACAGATTCTGGTGGCGGGAAAGAACTTCGGTTCCGGTTCCAGCCGTGAGCATGCTGCATGGGCCATTGCCGGTTACGGGTTCCGCGTGGTGGTATCGAGCTTCTTTGCCGATATACACAAGAACAATGAACTGAACAACTTTGTGCTTCCGGTGGTGGTAAGTGAGCCGTTCCTGAAAGAGTTGTTCGACTCTATCTCTGCCAATCCGAAGATGGAAGTAGAAGTGAATCTGCCCGAACAGACCATCACCAACAAGGCTACGGGCAAGAGCGAACATTTTGAAATCAATGCCTACAAGAAACATTGCCTGATGAATGGTTTGGATGACATCGATTTTCTGGTTGAGAATAAAGATAAGATAGAAGCTTGGGAGAATAAAAATGAAGCATAATCATCCGAAGATAGAAATCATGGACACTACGCTCCGCGACGGTGAACAGACCAGCGGAGTCTCCTTTGTGCCCCATGAGAAGCTGATGATTGCCCGTTTGTTACTGGAGGAATTGAAAGTAGACCGGGTGGAGGTGGCTTCTGCGCGGGTATCCGAAGGAGAGTTTGATGCCGTAAAAATGATTTGTGACTGGGCGGCACGCCGTAATCTGTTGCCAAGAGTAGAAGTGCTTGGCTTTGTAGATGGCCACACGTCGGTGGACTGGATACATGCGACCGGTTGCCGTGTCATCAATCTGCTGTGCAAAGGCTCGCTGAAGCATTGCACCTACCAGTTGAAGAAGACTCCCGAAGAGCATATCGAGGATATTCTGTCTGTAGTGGATTACGCCAACGAGCAGGATATGGTAGTGAATGTCTATCTGGAAGACTGGAGTAACGGCATGAAAGATTCTCCGGAATATGTGTTCCGTCTGATGGACGCCTTGGAGCAGACCAATATCCGCCGTTACATGTTACCTGACACATTGGGCGTATTGAACCCGCTACAAGTCATCGAGTTCATGCGCAAGATGGTGAAACGCTATCCGCATGCCCATTTCGACTTCCATGCCCACAATGACTATGACCTTGCTGTGAGCAATGTGCTTGCCGCCGTACTTAGCGGTTGCAAGGGACTGCATACTACCATCAACGGCCTGGGCGAACGTGCCGGCAATGCTCCGCTTGCCAGTGTGCAGGCTATCCTGAAAGACCACTTCAATGCCATTACCAACATTGACGAAAGCCGCCTGAACGATGTAAGCCGTGTGGTGGAGTCCTACTCGGGTATCGTAATCCCTGCCAATAAACCGATTGTGGGCGAGAATGTATTTACCCAAGTGGCAGGCGTCCATGCCGACGGTGACAATAAAAGTAACCTCTACTGCAACGACCTTCTGCCTGAACGCTTTGGCCGCAAGCGAGAGTATGCCCTGGGCAAGAACAGCGGTAAAGCCAATATCCGGAAGAATTTGGAGGACTTGGGATTACAACTGGATGAAGATGCCATGCGCAAAGTGACCGAACGCATCATTGAGCTGGGCGACAAGAAGGAACTGGTGACGCAAGAAGACCTGCCCTATATTGTTTCGGACGTACTGAAGCACGGAATGGCAGAAGAACGCGTCAGCCTTAAGAGCTATATTGTGAATCTGGCGTATGGATTGAAGCCGATGGCTACGTTGAAGATAGAAATCAACGGAAAGGAATATGAGGAAAGTTCCAGTGGAGATGGCCAGTATGATGCTTTTGTGCGCGCCTTGCGCAAGATATATAAAGTGACACTGGGTCGTAAGTTCCCGATGCTGACGAACTATGCCGTGACCATTCCTCCCGGCGGGCGTACCGATGCCTTTGTGCAGACGGTTATTACCTGGAGTTTTGAAGATACGATATTCCGTACACGCGGATTGGACGCAGACCAGACGGAAGCGGCCATCAAGGCGACGGTGAAGATGTTGAATATCATAGAAGACGAATACGAATCATAAAAAATGGATCTTATGGAGAAAAAGAAATCGTTTTTTGAGAGGCGTCCTTATGTATGCTATGCGTTGTATGCAGGCTTGCTTTTTGCTTTCAACCTCTTTCTGCGTTGGTGGAGCGGCGAGTTGGATGCGGACGAGTATCTTATGTCAGCCATCAATACCCTTATATTGACAGCTGGTTTTGTGTGGGGTGACCGGTATCGCCGCAAGAATCTTGCAAACAAAAAGAAGATAGATGAACTTTTAAATAATAAAGAAAACAATGGATTTTAAAATTGCAGTGTTGGCCGGTGACGGTATCGGCCCCGAAATCTCTACCGTAGGCGTGGATGTGATGACTGCCGTGTGTGAGAAGTTCGGACATAAAGTGAACTATGAATATGCCATCTGCGGTGCAGACGCGATAGACAAGGTGGGTGACCCGTTTCCCGAAGCCACTTATGAGGCTTGTAAAAATGCGGATGCTGTATTGTTCTCTGCCGTAGGTGACCCGAAATTCGACAATGACCCTACTGCCAAAGTGCGTCCCGAGCAGGGCTTGCTGGCTATGCGCAAGAAACTGGGACTGTTTGCCAACATCCGTCCCGTACAGACCTTCAAATGTCTGCTCCATAAGTCTCCCCTTCGTGCGGAGCTGGTGGATGGTGCCGATTTCCTTTGCATCCGCGAACTGACCGGTGGCATGTACTTCGGTGAGAAATACCAGGACAATGACAAGGCGTATGATACGAACATGTATACCCGTCCTGAGATTGAACGTATCCTGAAAGTCGGATTTGAATATGCCATGAAACGTAACAAACATCTTACGGTGGTGGATAAAGCCAACGTGCTTGCCTCTTCCCGCCTTTGGAGACAGATTGCCCAGGAAATGGCACCGCAATATCCCGAAGTGACAACCGACTATATGTTTGTGGACAACGCCGCTATGAAGATGATTCAAGAGCCGAAGTTCTTTGACGTAATGGTTACGGAAAATACGTTTGGCGATATTTTGACGGACGAGGGTTCCTGCATCAGTGGCTCTATGGGATTGCTGCCTTCTGCTTCTACGGGAGAGAGCACGCCGGTATTCGAGCCTATTCATGGCTCCTGGCCGCAAGCGAAAGGTTTGAATATAGCCAATCCGCTGGCGCAAATTTTGTCTGTAGCCATGCTTTTCGAATACTTCGACCTGAAAGAGGAAGGGGCGTTGATTCGCAAGGCAGTGGATGCTTCACTCGATGCGAATGTACGTACACCGGAGATTCAAGTAGAAGGTGGAGACAAATACGGTACCAAGGAAGTGGGCGTTTGGATTGTAGACTATCTTAAGAAGTCTTGATGCCAGTATCCCATTACTGTTCTGTCCATCAGTAACTTCCCACTGTAAAGTTCTGCAAAAAGCATGCACCATCTTTGCAGTGGGAAGTCGCTGATTGTCAGATATGGTTCTTCCTTCCCATTTTTCCTTCTTCAATCGTTTCATATCCTTTCATCCTCTTTATTCGTGTTAAGCTTTGGTAGATGGCAGCATAATCTTTCCTTTCCCGCACGGTTTATTTCTTGGAATTTGCATATCTTTGTCAGCATATCCATGCACCGCAAGTATGTGCGGGAAGAATGTATTAGACAATAAGATTATGGCGAAAATTGCAAAGAACCTGACGGAGTTGATTGGGCATACTCCTTTGATGGAATTGGCTGAATACAGCCGTAAATACGGATTGAAAAGAAATATTGTGGCTAAGCTGGAATCTTTTAATCCGGCGGGAAGCGTGAAGGACCGTGTGGCATTTGCCATGATTGAGGATGCCGAGGCACGCGGGGCCTTGAAACCCGGAGCCACGATTATTGAACCTACCAGTGGCAATACCGGCGTGGGACTGGCGATGGTGGCAACCATCAAGGGATACCATTTGATATTGACCATGCCGGAGACCATGAGTGTGGAACGCCGTAATCTGTTGAAAGCCTTGGGCGCGGAGATTGTACTGACCGACGGGCTGGCAGGTATGTCCGGCTCCATTGCCAAAGCGAAAGAACTGCGGGATGCGATACCCGGTGCGGTTATTCTGCAACAGTTTGAAAATCCCTCCAATGCCAAGGCTCATGAACATGCTACGGGGGAAGAAATCTGGACGGACACGGATGGCAAAGTTACTGTTTTTGTTGCCGGTGTGGGCACGGGCGGCACGGTCTGTGGAGTGGCGCGTGCCTTGAAGAAACACAATCCGGATGTCTATGTTGTGGCTGTAGAACCTGCCTCCTCTCCGGTTCTGGAAGGAGGGGAAGACGCACCGCACCGCATCCAGGGGATTGGAGCCAATTTTATTCCTTCCATTTATGATGCTTCTGTAGTAGACGAGGTTATTCCGGTACCCGATGACGAGGCCATTCGTGGAGGACGGGAGCTGGCTTCTACGGAAGGCTTGCTGGCCGGCATCTCATCCGGTGCAGCGGTATATGCGGCACGGTTGCTGGCCGAACGCCCTGAATTTGCGGATAAAATGATTGTTGCCCTACTGCCCGATACGGGGGAACGCTATTTGTCAACAGAACTGTTTGCTTTCGATACCTATCCTTTGGAATAAATACTGAACGATTATATGAAGAAATTTATTTTTTCTTTCCTTTTGTGTGGAGCCACGATGTTTTCTGCCTTTTCACAAACCTATCAAGAACTGAGCGAACGTGCGGTTGCAGCCACGGAGCAGGATAGCTTGTCATTGGCCGAAAAATACATTGAACAAGCTTTGAAAATGGAGCCTGCCAACCCTCATAACGCTTTGCTGTTCTCCAACTTGGGAACGATACAGCGTCGGCAACACCGGTATGAGCAGGCCCTTGACTCGTATACTCTGGCATTGAACATTGCTCCGCGTGCCATACCTGCCCTGATGAACCGTGCCGCTCTTTATCTTGAGTTGGGGAAGGATGATTTGGCCCGGATAGACTATTCTTTGGTGCTGGATATAGAGAGCGATAATCAGGAAGCCTTGCTAATGCGCGCCTATATCTATATGCGGCAGCGCAACTATAATTTTGCAAAGTCTGATTATGAACGTCTGCTGAAACTTGCCCCCCGGAGTTACAATGGCCGTCTGGGGTTGGCTACACTGGAGCAGAAGGAGGGCAAATATGAAGCGGCGCTTTCGATATTGAATGCCATGATTGCAGAAAAAGGAGGAGAAGCTACCCGGCTGACTACCCAGCAATATGCCGTACTTTACGTAGCACGTGCGGGTGTAGAGCAGGATATGAAACATGTGGACCTGGCCATGATGGACTTGGAAGAAGCCATCAAGCTGGATGCTTCGCAGACAGAAGCCTACTTGATACGGGGGCAAATTTACCTTTCTCAAAAGAAAAAGGAGTTGGCAAAACGTGACTTCGAAAAAGCCATTTCGCTTGGCGTGCCGCAAGGTGACCTCAGGGATTTACTGTTACAGTGTAAATAATATTCAACTGTATTTCCGTATCAGTTCCACAAACTCTTTTCCGTATTTCTTCTTTTTATATTCACCGATACCGCTGATATTACCAAATTCTTCTATGGTAGTGGGGCGGGAGGCGCTGAGTAGGTGGAGCACTTTGTCGGACAGTACGATATAGGCAGGAAGTGCTTCCTGGTCGGCAAGGCGTTTGCGGAGAATGCGGAGAGCCTCGAAAAGTTCCCCACTTTCTGTATTGGGCAATCCCAATGGCAATTCTTTGGTTGGAACTGTAGCCTTGCGTTTACGGCCTCTTGTAGTTTGTACAGCTTCCTCGCGGCGGATGGTGACAAGCAGGGTGCGTGCTCTGCCAAACAAGATATCTGTTCCGCTTTGAGTAATTTTCAGATGGTTGTTTTCATTGTAGGCTATTTCGAAATAGCCGAGTTGCAACATTTGCAGCAGGTAGTCATGCCAATCTCTGGCGGGTACTTCACGCCCGACTCCAAAGGTCTTAAGACGATGGTATCCTCTTTCTGTAACTTCAGAACTCATGTTCCCTCTGAGGATGTCCACTAAAATACCAGTCCCTATCTGTTGTTCGGAACGCGCGATTGCACTAAGTGCTTTTTGTACGATTATTGTACCATCGAAACGTTCAGGGGGATTTTTGCATACATCACAGTTTCCACAGTCGCAGGTCGTATTTTCACCGAAATAGCTTAACAGAATGCGGCGGCGGCAGATATCTGCTTCCGCATATTGCTGCATGCGTTGCAGTTTTTCCAGGTTGATGCTTTGCTGTCCACTGTCCGTTGCGAATTTAGTGAGCAGAATGAGGTCGGCCAGTGAATAGAACAAAAGGGTGTCACTGGGCATTCCGTCCCGTCCGGTACGTCCTATTTCCTGATAGAAACTTTCAATGCTTTTGGGCAAATTGTAATGAATTACCCAGCGTACATTGCTTTTGTCAATTCCCATTCCAAAGGCGATGGTGGCGCATACCACTTGCACGCGGTCATTGATGAAGTCGTCTTGCGCTTCATCTCTTCGTGCCGGTGACAGTCCTGCATGATAGACCGCTGATTTTATCCCTTGTTTTTGAAGCATTTGTGCCACTGTTTCAGTCTTGCTGCGGCTCATGCAATAAATAATGCCGCTCTCTCCCGGATGGCGGGCAATGAAGTCGAGGATGGCTTTGCTTTTTTCCTTCTGCTGGTAACCTCTTTTTACGGTGAGGCTCAGGTTGGGACGGTCGAAAGATGAAATGAAAACCCTGGGTTGGTTGAGGTGTAGCTGTTTAATAATATCTTCACGGGTTATTTTGTCGGCTGTGGCAGTAAGTGCAATGATGGGAACCTGGGGAAACTGTTGGTGAAGGATGCCCATCTGTGTATATTCCGGACGGAAATCGTGTCCCCATTGTGAGATGCAGTGAGCTTCATCAATGGCGAAAAGGGAAATATGCATATCTCTTAACAGATAGTTGGCTTCCGTCAATAATTTTTCAGGAGAAATATATAGTAGTTTCAGCTTGCCTTCCATGCATGCACGTCGTAGGGAAGCATTCTCTGTTTCATCATTATTGCTGTTCAGTGCACCGGCCGCGATGCCGTTTGCACAGAGCGTTTCCACTTGGTCCTTCATCAAGGAAATGAGCGGAGAAACCACTACCGCCGTGCCTTCACTCAATAAGGCGGGAAGTTGATAGCAGATGGATTTTCCGCCTCCCGTCGGCATCAGTACCAATGCGTCTTTACGATCCATCAGATGGCGTATGATGTCTTCTTGTAAGGGGCGGAAACTGTCGTAACCGAAATATGTCTTGAGCGTTTGTAGCATAATCTGGCAGTATGGATTTCTTCCGACAAAGGTACACTAATTATTGCATATACTACAAATGGAAAGTCATCAAGATTTAGTATCATATGAGTTTCCGCAAAAGGTTAAAGTTTCTTATTAATGGCTGAATTGAGCTACTTTTCAACCTTTTTCGTTGTTTATTTATCAAAAATATATACGGGAAAAGTTGTGTATTAAAAAAAAATGTCTGACTTTTGTAAAGTCTAAAGGGCTAACCCTTTGGCTTTTCCGATTTTAAACAACCCTAACCAGTTAATTCAATGAGTGATTTAGAAAACAATGCCCAGGAAAAAGGAACGAAGAAACGTCCTTACAACCTGCGCGAAAAGAAAGAAAAGAATGCTGCCTACCGTTCTTTGATAAGGCCGGAATTGGCAGATGAGTTGTATGACAAGATATTGAATATCGTTGTTGTACAAAAGAAGTATAGAGATGCTGATTATTCCGCTAAGGATTTGGCGAAAGAATTGCAGACCAATACCCGCTATTTATCTGCAGTGGTGAATTCACGCTTCGGCATGAACTACTCTTGCCTGCTGAATGAATATAGAGTAAAAGAAGCGCAGCATTTGTTGACAGACAAAAGATATGCTGACAAGAATGTAGAGGAAATCAGTACGATGGTAGGCTTTGCAAACCGTCAGTCTTTTTATGCTGCTTTTTATAAAAATGTAGGTGAGACTCCTAATGGATATCGTAAAAGACACGCTGAAAAAGAGGCTAAGAAGAAATAATTCTGTATGATTGAATGAATAAAAAGGAAATATTTCGGAACAGTTGTTTCGGGATACTTCCTTTTCTTCTTTTTTAATACCAATCCATATATTCCCGACACATGAAGAAACAACTGATTTCTATGGTGACTGCCCTTTCTCTATTGACGGCTTGTGGCGGAAATCCGAAAACAACTGCTGAGGCAGAAAAATTTGACTATACAGTGGAACAATTTGCAGATTTACAGATTTTACGTTACCGTGTACCAGGTTTTGAGGATTTGTCCCTCAAACAAAAAGAATTGGTTTATTATTTGACGGAAGCGGCTTTGCAGGGTAGAGACATTCTTTTCGATCAGAATGGCAAGTACAACCTGACGATTCGCCGGATGTTGGAGGCTGTCTATACCGGCTATAATGGAGATAAGAACACTCCTGATTTCAAGGCTATGGAAGTGTACCTCAAGCGGGTATGGTTCTCCAATGGCATTCATCATCACTATGGCAGCGAAAAGTTCGTTCCGGGATTTACTCCCGAATTCTTCAGGCAGGCTGTACAGAGTGTGGATGCAGCTACGTTGCCGCTTGCCGAAGGACAGACTGTGGAACAACTATGCGAGGAAGTATTCCCCGTTATTTTTGACCCTAAAGTGATGCCCAAGCGGGTGAATCAAGCTGCCGGTGAAGATTTGGTATTGACTTCCGCATGCAATTATTATGATGGCGTGACGCAGCAAGAAGCCGAAGACTTTTATAATGCCTTGAAGAATCCGCAGGATGAAACTCCCGTTTCCTATGGTTTGAACAGCCGTTTGGTGAAAGAGGATGGCAAGATTCAGGAGAAAGTATGGAAAGTGGGTGGTTTGTATGGACAGGCACTTGAAAAGATTGTCTATTGGCTGAAGAAGGCGGAAGGAGTTGCCGAGACTCCCGAGCAGAAGGCGGTGATAGCCAAACTGATGGATTTCTATGAAACCGGCGATTTGAAGACATTCGATGAATATGCCATTTTGTGGGTGAAGGATTTGAACTCACGCATTGACTTTGTGAACGGTTTTACCGAAAGTTATGGTGACCCGCTCGGCATGAAGGCAAGCTGGGAATCTCTGGTGAATTTTAAAGATTTGGAAGCTACCCGGCGTACAGAGTTGATAAGCGGCAATGCACAGTGGTTTGAGGACCATTCACCGGTAGACGGACAATTCAAGAAGGAAAAAGTGAAAGGGGTGTCTGCCAAGGTAATCACGGCGGCTATTCTGGCCGGTGACTTGTATCCTGCAACAGCTATCGGCATCAACCTGCCCAATGCGAACTGGATACGTAGCCAGCATGGTTCGAAATCCGTTACAATCGGTAACATTACAGATGCTTATAACAAGGCTGCTCATGGCAACGGATTCAATGAGGAGTTTGTGTACAGTGATGCAGAGCTTCAACTGATTGATAAGTACGCAGATGTGACAGATGAACTGCATACTGACCTGCATGAATGTTTGGGACATGGTTCCGGCAAATTGCTTCCGGGTGTGGACCCGGATGCGTTGAAGGCGTATGGCTCTACTATTGAAGAGGCACGCGCCGACTTGTTCGGACTCTACTACGTGGCCGATCCGAAGCTGGTGGAACTGGGGCTTACTCCAAGTGCGGATGCTTATAAGGCTCAATACTACACCTATCTGATGAATGGTTTGATGACACAGCTTGTACGTATCGAACCGGGCAACAATGTAGAAGAAGCCCATATGCGTAACCGCCAGCTCATAGCGCGCTGGGTGTATGAAAATGGTGCGGCGGAGAAGGTTGTGGAATTGGTAAAGAAGGATGGGAAGACGTACGTCGTGATAAACGATTATGAGAAAGTGCGTGACTTGTTTGGCCGGTTGCTTGCCGAGATACAGCGTATCAAGTCCACCGGTGACTATGCCGGTGCCCATGATTTGGTGGAAGCCTATGCCGTGAAAGTCGATCCCGCTTTGCATGCCGAAGTGCTGGAACGCTACAAGAAGCTGAATCTTGCGCCGTATAAGGGTTTCGTCAATCCGAAATATGAGGCGGTGACGGATGCCAACGGTACTATAACAGATGTGACAGTGACTTATGATGAAGGTTATGCGGAACAGATGTTGCGTTATAGCAAAGACTATTCTACATTGCCTTCTGTCAATAAATGATGAACTATGATAGATACTAAAGAGCAGCTGCATCAGCGGCTGAAAGATATAAAGACACAGCTCCGTCTCTCAATGAACGGGGCTGTGTCCCAAAGTATGCGTGAAAAAGGGCTGGTATATAAGCTGAACTTTGGCGTGGAGCTGCCCCGTATCAAGGGTATTGCTGCCGGTTACGAGAAGGACCACTCTCTGGCTCAGGCTTTGTGGAAAGAAGATATCAGAGAGTGCAAAATATTGGCGGGACTTTTACAGCCAGTAGAGAGTTTCCTGCCCGAGATAGCCGATATCTGGGTGGAAGATATCCGTAATATCGAGATTGCAGAACTTACTAGTATGAATTTATTCCAACATCTTCCTTATGCGCCTGCCAAGTCCTTCCATTGGATTGCAAGCGAGGACGAATACACGCAGGTTTGCGGCTTCCTCACCATAGCCCGTCTATTGATGAAGAAAGGGGATATGAGTGAACGGGTTGAAAATGAGTTCCTCGACCAGGCAATAACGGCTTTTTTGTCGGGCTCCTATCATGTGCGCAATGCAGCCATGACCGCTATCCGCCGCTTTATGCAGCAAAATGAGGAAAATTCTTTTCAAGTTTGCCGCAGGGTGGAGGGTATGGACAATTCTTCTTCTGATGTAGAACAATTACTATACAATCTTGTAAAAGAGGAGGTTTGTTAGATTAGTTCTATGGTTATAGAGACTGATGCGGTAAGGGAATATTTCCCTTATCGCAATTTTTATCTCTTTCTCGTTTGCTTTCCACAAAAAAGGATTAACTTTGTTGGCTGTAAAACTGCGCCGTCAAATGGAAAGTCAGAATGTGAAAGATACAGTTAGGCAGATATTCACTGAATATCTGAATGCGAACGGGCATCGGAAGACTCCCGAACGTTATGCCATACTTGACACCATTTACTCCATAGACGGTCATTTTGATATCGACACGCTCTATTCACTGATGGCCGACCAGGAGAATTTCCGCGTCAGCCGTGCAACGCTTTACAATACCATCATTTTGCTTATAAATGCTCGTCTGGTCATCAAGCATCAGTTCGGCAACTCTTCCCAATACGAAAAATCTTATAATCGCGATACACACCATCACCAGATATGCACCCAGTGCGGAAAGGTAACTGAGTTTCAGAACGAGGAGTTGCAGCATGCCATTGAGAATACCAAGCTGAGCCGTTTTAATCTTACGCACTATTCCTTATATATGTATGGGTTGTGCAGCAAGTGTGACCGGGCCAATAAACGGAAGAAAAAGAATAATAACCATAAAAAAGAAAAATGAAAGTAGACGTATTATTAGGATTACAATGGGGCGACGAAGGCAAAGGCAAAGTCGTTGATGTGTTAACTCCGAGATACGATGTCGTAGCTCGTTTCCAGGGCGGACCGAATGCCGGACATACACTCGAGTTTGAAGGGCAGAAGTATGTGCTCCGTTCCATTCCGTCTGGAATATTCCAGGGGGACAAGGTGAATATCATTGGTAACGGTGTAGTGCTTGACCCGGCTCTCTTCAAAGCGGAAGCCGAATCTTTGGAAGCGTCTGGCCATAACTTGAAGGAACGCTTGCACATTTCCAAGAAAGCACACCTCATTCTGCCGACTCACCGCATACTGGATGCTGCATACGAAGCAGCCAAAGGCGATGCAAAGGTAGGAACGACCGGAAAAGGCATCGGACCGACTTATACGGATAAAATCAGCCGTAACGGTGTGCGCGTAGGCGACATTCTGCATGACTTTGACAAGAAGTATGCAGCGGCCAAGGCCCGTCATGAACAGATATTGAAGAGCCTGAACTATGAGTATGAACTTGCAGAAATGGAGAAGGCATGGTTCGAAGGTATCGAATACTTGAAACAATTCCAGTTGGTGGACAGTGAACACGAGATGAACAATCTGTTGGCTGTCGGCAAGTCTGTATTGTGCGAAGGCGCGCAGGGGACAATGCTAGACATTGATTTCGGTTCTTATCCGTTTGTCACTTCTTCCAATACGGTCTGTGCGGGTGCTTGTACCGGTCTGGGTATTGCTCCCAACAAGATTGGTGAGGTATATGGTATTTTCAAGGCCTATTGTACGCGCGTAGGTGCCGGTCCGTTCCCGACGGAATTATTCGACAAGACCGGTGACCAGATTTGCACGCTGGGGCATGAGTTCGGGTCTGTGACTGGACGTAAGCGCCGTTGTGGTTGGATTGACTTGGTGGCATTGAAATACGCCATTATGGTAGACGGGGTTACCAAACTGATTATGATGAAGAGCGATGTGCTCGATTCTTTTGAAACCATTAAGGCTTGTGTAGCTTACAAGATGGATGGGGAAGAGATTGATTACTTCCCGTTCGATATCAACGAGACTATTGAACCGGTTTATGTAGAGCTACCCGGTTGGCAGACGGATATGACCAAGATGCAGAGTGAAGATGAGTTCCCGGAAGAATTCAATGCATATTTGTCATTCCTGGAAGAACAGCTTGGTGTGCCCATCAAGATTGTTTCCTTGGGACCGGACCGTGAGCAGACCATCGAACGATATACAGAGGAATAATAAAACAAACAGATAACCTTAGGCACGGATTACACGGATTTCGCGGCTTCATCTGAAGAACCGTGGGTGTCCGGATAATCCGTGCCTTTTTTATTTATTGCCATGAAAACACGTCTTTTGTCTTTTTTACTGCTGTTGCTCCTTGTGCCCTCCGCACAGTCGCAGACTTATCAGCCGACGGAGGAAAATCTGAAATCCCGTCAGGAGTTTCGTGACAACCGATTCGGTATCTTCCTGCATTGGGGGATATACAGCATGCTGGCTACTGGAGAATGGACCATGACGAACAAGAACCTTAATTATAAGGAGTATGCCAAACTGGCGGGAGGCTTCTATCCTGCCAAGTTCGATGCCGCCAGATGGGTGTCAGCCATCAAAGCGTCCGGGGCAAAGTATATCTGCTTCACGTCCCGGCATCACGATGGCTTTTCCATGTTCCACACACGCTTTTCCGATTACAATATTGTGGATGCCACCCCTTTTAAGCGGGATATTCTGAAAGAATTGGCAGACGAGTGCCACAAGCAAGGTATCCGTCTGCATCTCTACTATTCGCACATTGACTGGTATCGCGAAGATGCTCCGTGGGGACGCACCGGACGTGGAACGGGACGGCCGAATCCGAAGGGCGACTGGAACAGCTACTATAAATTCATGAACAACCAGCTGACCGAGTTGCTCACTAATTATGGAAAAATAGGTGCCATCTGGTTTGATGGCTGGTGGGACCAGGACCAGAATCCGGATTTCGATTGGCAACTGCCCGGGCAATATGCCATGATACACCGCCTGCAACCGGCTTGCCTGGTTGGGAACAACCATCATCAAGCACCGTTTGTCGGCGAGGACATCCAGATATTCGAGCGCGATCTGCCGGGAGAGAACCGTGCCGGCCTTTCCGGGCAGGATATCAGCGCCTTGCCCCTTGAAACCTGCGAGACGATGAATGGAATGTGGGGATATAAGATTACGGACCAGGATTATAAATCCACCAAAACGCTGATACATTACCTGGTGAAGGCTGCGGGTAAAGATGCCAATCTGCTGATGAATATCGGTCCTCAGCCGGACGGTGAGCTGCCTGCTGTTGCATTGGAGCGTCTGGCAGAAGTAGGGGAATGGATGAAGGTATACGGTGAAACCATCTACGGAACCCGTGGCGGCTGCATTGCTCCGCATCCTTGGGGAGTCACTACACAAAGAGAAAATAAATTATACGTGCATATTCTCGAATTGCAGGATAAGGCTCTCTTCCTGCCGTTGGAAGGCAAGAAAGTGAGGAAGGCAGTGGGGTATGCCGACCGTCTTCCAGTGAAGTTCCGTAAGTGTGAAGGAGGGGTGATGCTTTACTTGCCGGAGGTTCCGACGGATATCGATAAAGTGATAGAGGTGGAGATTGAAAAATAAATTATAAATCAGAAATCTTTAATTCTTCCTAAAAGATAAAGGAAACGCTGGCATTGCTCACCGTTTCCTTTTATTTTTGGCAGACTATTTGTTATACAATAAGAAACGACTGATTTATTCACAATTTAAAGAAAGAAAATTATGGGAACAGGAATGATAGGAATGCAATGGATTATTTTTATCGGTATTGCCGTCGTCAGCTGGCTGGTACAGATGAATCTTCAGAACAAATTCAAGAAGTACTCTAAAATCCCTACCGGCAACGGAATGACGGGAGCAGACGTGGCCTTGAAGATGCTGCACGATAATGGCATCTACGATGTGACTGTGACGCATACTCCTGGACATCTGACCGACCATTATAATCCTGCCAATAAGACAGTAAACCTGAGTGAGAGTGTTTATAGCAGTAACAGCATCATGGCTGCTGCCGTTGCAGCCCACGAATGTGGCCACGCTGTGCAGCATGCGCGTGCATACGCTCCGTTGACAATGCGCAGCAAACTGGTGCCGGTAGTCTCTTTCGCCTCACAGTGGATGACGTGGCTGCTGCTGGCAGGTATTTTGATGCTGAACTCCTTCCCGCAACTGTTACTGGCGGGTATTATACTGTTTGCGTTGACTACTTTGTTCAGCTTCATCACCTTGCCGGTGGAAATCAATGCAAGTAAGCGTGCGCTGGTATGGCTTAGCAATTCCGGCATTACAAATTCATATAATCATGCACAAGCGGAAGATGCACTGCGTTCGGCTGCCTATACGTATGTAGTGGCTGCTCTCGGTTCGCTTGCTACCTTGATTTATTATATCATGATATTCTTGGGACGCAGAGATTAAGTATATGATGCAGACATAAAAACAGACCATCTGTTCCATACGGACAGATGGTCTGTTTGCTTTAGATGGATAGTCTGTTTATATCAAACAGCTCATCTGTTGTGTATTATTCAACCTTTTCTGTAAAGGTGTAAGTTCAAAGCTTGTTTTTGTCACTTTTATACTGCAGTAATGGCATAAAGATAAACATTCTCTTTTCTCAATCAATAAAATACTGTAACTTTGTCGTCCGATTTTTAAAATGATTGAACTGATTATGGCAGCAAAACCAAGTATTCCGAAAGGAACCCGTGACTTCTCGCCCGTAGAAATGGCGAAGCGTAACTATATATTCAATACGATTCGTGAAGTGTATCACCTCTATGGCTTCCAGCAGATAGAAACGCCCTCAATGGAAATGCTTTCTACCTTGATGGGGAAGTATGGTGAGGAAGGTGACAAGCTCTTGTTCAAAATACAGAATTCTGGTGATTATTTCTCCGGACTTACGGACGAAGAACTGTTGAGCCGTAATGCAGTGAAGCTTGCCAGTAAGTTCTGCGAGAAAGGTTTGCGCTATGACCTCACAGTACCTTTTGCCCGTTACGTGGTGATGCACCGCGATGAAATAACTTTCCCTTTCAAACGTTATCAGATACAACCCGTGTGGCGTGCCGACCGTCCGCAGAAAGGGCGTTATCGTGAATTCTATCAATGCGATGCCGACGTGGTAGGCAGCGATTCCTTGCTGAGCGAAGTGGAACTGATGCAGATTGTAGATACGGTATTTACCCGCTTCGGCATCCGTGTTTGTATCAAGATTAACAACCGCAAGATATTGAGTGGCATTGCCGAAATCATCGGTGAGTCTGACAAGATTGTGGATATTACTGTGGCCATCGATAAGTTGGATAAGATAGGTCTAGATAATGTCAATGCCGAGTTGAAAGAGAAAGGCATCAGTGACGAGGCTATCGCTAAACTGCAACCTATCATTTTGTTGAGCGGAAGTAATGAAGAGAAACTCGCAACTCTGAAGGAGGTCCTTGCTGCCAGCGAGACTGGACTGAAAGGTGTGGAGGAAAGTGAATTTATCCTTTCCACTTTGAAGAATCTCGGCTTAAAGAATGAAATCGAGTTGGACTTGACATTGGCTCGTGGCTTGAATTACTATACCGGCGCCATCTTCGAAGTAAAGGCGCTTGATGTGCAAATCGGCAGTATCACCGGTGGAGGACGTTACGACAATTTGACGGGTGTATTCGGCATGTCCGGTGTCAGTGGTGTAGGCATCTCGTTCGGTGCAGACCGCATCTTTGATGTGCTGAATCAGCTCGACCTTTATCCGAAAGAAGCAGTGAATGGTACTCAGCTGTTGTTTATCAACTTTGGTGAGAAAGAAGCTGCATTCTCCATGAATGTACTTGCCGGGGTTCGTGCGGCAGGTATTCGTGCCGAGATTTTTCCCGATGCAAGCAAGATGAAGAAGCAGATGGGGTATGCGAACTCTAAAGCCATTCCGTTTGTGGCTTTGGTAGGGGAGAATGAGATGAATGAGGGTAAGGTGACATTGAAAAACATGGAGACCGGTGAGCAGAAAATGGTCACTCCCCAAGAGTTGGTTAGCGAACTGAAATAATAAAAACTGAAATACATTTAAAAAGGAGCATAAAGTTGCTCCTTTTTTTGTATATTTATGGCACGAATATAAGTATTTGTAATAGTGGCGTAGGAGAAATGAAACATCCTGCATTTATCTTTGTACTGACAAAAAAGGAGGTTCTTATGGTTTCTGTTGAGCTTAAGCAAGAAAAACACAATGCCCTCGTCAGTTTCCTGATGATTGTCATAGCGGTATTGTTCCTGCTCTATATGGGCAGTTCATTAGTGCATTCTACAAAAGCGTTCTGGGAAAATTATTCCATAGAAGAGCTGCTGGAATAGAAGGAATTCAAGTCAAATCACTACCTTTGTCGGCAAAACATACTGCCGATGATACTTTATTTTACCGCAACCGGAAACTCACACTGGATTGCAGAATTGCTTGCAGAGGCTACGCATGATACTGCCGTCAGCATTGTTGATTGCCTTAAGCAAGGCCTGATACCCGCAGAGCTGTCAAAAGCTGACAGAGTGGGTATTGTTTTTCCGGTGCACTCATGGTATGCCCCCCGTGTCTTGATTGATTTTTTGTCGCAGCTCCGGTTGCCGGACTGCCGTTATCGTTATGCCGTGTGTACATGCGGGGACGATGTGGGAAAGGGAATGAACCGTCTGGCGGAGCATTTTCCGTTGGATGCTGCTTGGTCTGTTGCAATGCCTAATACCTACGTACCGATGTTCGACTTGGACGATGAGGCGCTTTGTCGTAAGAAGATAGAGAATGCACGGCTTGCCATTACTTCAATTGTGGAGGATGTCATTGCACGGAAGAAGGCTTGGAACGTGCATGAAGGCGGTGCTGCCTGGCTGAAAACGTATGTAGTGAATCCTTTGTTTGTACGTTTCATCATTGGTAGCAAGGGATTTCATGTAGATGAAGGCTGTATCTCTTGCGGAATATGCAGTAAATCTTGTCCGGTAGGTAATATCCGGTTGGTGGATGGGCGTCCGGTGTGGGGAAAGCACTGCATTCATTGTATGGCTTGTTTGCATTTTTGCCCCCGGAAAGTGATACAGTATGGAAAAGCGACACAGAAGAAGGGAAGATACCGGTTGGGAGATTATCTTTGTCGCTTTACCACTCCCACATAAATCAGCAGAATAACATTCATTACCAGTGCGTAGATAATGGCAGGTATTGCAATAATGTCATTGTTGAATACAAACGGGCTACTGGCAACGGCAATTGCCTGTGCGGCATTTTGCATACCGATTTCTATAATGAGTGTACGTTGTTCTTTTCGGTTGAGGTACATGGACTTCGATAGCAGTACGCCGCCTCCTATAGCCAGCAGGATAAGAACGGAGATGCAGATTCCTAGTTTGCCGAATTGGTCGGTGATGGTGGAATGGTGCTGTATGAAGAAGATAGTCGCCAGCAGGATAAGTGCGGGAAAAGCTATCTTCGACAATGTCTTATGAATCCTTTCTGCCATTTGCGGACGGTAACGCTTTGTGAGTATACCGGCTACAATGGGAAGGAGCATCAGGGCCAGGTTCTGTATGATGAGGCTGCCTATAGGGAGATGGACGTCTATGTTCAGATTGTTGTCTACATAGTGTGTGGCGAATTCCATAATCATGGGGATGGTGAATAGTGTGATAATACTGCTGCATGCCGTCAGTGACACGGACAATGCTACGTCTCCTTCAGCTATCATGGAGAAGATGTTGGATGAACTGCCACCTGGCGAGCAGGCTATGAGCATGATGCCGATAAAAAACAAAGGTTCGAGCTGGAAGACATGTCCTAAAGCAAATGCCAGCGTCGGCAGTAGGATAATTTGACCTGCCAGTCCGGCAATGATGGGGCGGGGGCGTTTGCGGAACAGTTTAAAGTCTTCGGTTTGTAATGTCAGTCCCAGTTCAAACATCAATAAGGTAAGAATGGGGAGGACTATCCATATTGCATTCATAAGTCAAATCATTTTGGAGGCTGCAAAGATAGCAAATCTTGTTTATACTTTGTCATTTTGTCAGTCTTTGTCTGCCAAACAAACAGCTTGTCGGTTTGGCACGGTTTTCGTAAGTTGTTTATTGCTTGTTTAAAGCGAAATTACTATTATAATAAATGTATAACATATAAAACAAAAAGACTATGAACATTAAACCATTAGCAGACAGAGTGCTGATACTCCCTGCACCTGCAGAAGAAAAGACAATTGGCGGTATCATTATTCCTGATACAGCGAAAGAGAAACCTTTGAAAGGTGAAGTTATTGCAGTAGGCAACGGAACAAAAGACGAAGAAATGGTGTTGAAGGTTGGTGACACAGTGTTGTATGGCAAGTATGCTGGTACTGAACTGGAAGTTGAAGGAACCAAGTACCTCATCATGCGTCAAAGCGATGTGCTCGCTGTTTTGGGATAATTTTTAATTAGTAAACCGTTAAATAGTAAATAAAATTATGGCAAAAGAAATATTATTCAATATCGATGCCCGCGACCAATTGAAGAAAGGTATCGACACACTGGCAAATGCAGTGAAAGTAACCCTCGGCCCTAAAGGTCGTAACGTTATCATCGAAAAGAAATTCGGTGCTCCCCACATCACGAAAGATGGTGTAACGGTAGCTAAAGAAGTTGAGTTGGCAGACGCATATCAGAATACCGGCGCACAGCTGGTAAAGGAAGTTGCTTCCAAGACCGGTGATGATGCAGGTGATGGTACTACAACCGCTACTGTTTTGGCTCAGGCCATCGTCGCCGAAGGCTTGAAGAACGTGACTGCCGGTGCCAGCCCGATGGATATCAAACGCGGTATCGACAAGGCTGTTGCCAAAGTGGTTGATTCTATCAAAGGACAGGCAGAGAAAGTGGGTGACAATTATGACAAGATTGAACAAGTTGCTTCTGTTTCTGCCAACAATGACCCCGTTATCGGTAAGCTGATTGCAGACGCTATGCGCAAAGTTTCCAAAGACGGTGTCATCACTATCGAAGAGGCCAAGGGTACTGATACTACTATCGGTGTGGTTGAAGGTATGCAGTTCGACCGTGGCTACCTCTCTGCTTACTTCGTTACCAACACGGAGAAGATGGAGTGCGAAATGGAGAAACCGTACATCCTGATTTATGATAAAAAGATTTCCAACTTGAAGGACTTCCTGCCTATTCTTGAACCGGCAGTACAGACCGGTCGTCCTTTGCTGGTTATTGCAGAAGATGTGGATAGCGAAGCGCTGACAACTTTGGTTGTAAACCGTCTGCGTTCTCAGTTGAAGATTTGTGCAGTGAAGGCTCCGGGCTTCGGTGACCGTCGCAAGGAAATGTTGGAAGATATTGCAGTGCTGACCGGTGGTGTTGTCATCAGCGAGGAAAAAGGTCTGAAGCTGGAACAAGCTACTATCGAAATGTTGGGTACTGCCGACAAGGTAACTGTTTCCAAGGATAATACAACTATTGTAAACGGTGCCGGTGATAAAGAAAACATCAAGGAACGTTGCGAGCAAATCAAGGCTCAGATTGTATCTACGAAATCTGATTATGACAAGGAAAAACTGCAGGAACGTCTGGCCAAGTTGTCTGGCGGTGTAGCTGTTCTTTATGTAGGTGCTGCTTCTGAGGTTGAAATGAAGGAAAAGAAAGACCGTGTAGACGATGCGCTTCGTGCTACCCGTGCCGCTATCGAAGAAGGTATTGTTCCAGGTGGTGGTGTAGCCTATATCCGTGCATTGGATGCTCTGGAAGGCTTTAAGGGTGACAATGTAGATGAAACAACCGGTATTGACATCATCAAACGTGCTATTGAAGAACCGTTGCGCCAGATTGTTGCCAACGCTGGTAAAGAAGGTGCTGTTGTTGTACAGAAAGTGCGTGAAGGCAAGGCAGACTTTGGTTACAATGCTCGTACAGATGTTTATGAAAACCTGCATGCAGCTGGTGTGGTAGATCCTGCCAAGGTTACTCGTGTGGCTCTTGAGAATGCCGCTTCTATTGCAGGCATGTTCTTGACTACAGAATGTGTAATCGTAGAGAAGAAAGAGGATAAGCCCGAAATGCCGATGGGTGCTCCCGGAATGGGCGGCATGGGTGGAATGATGTAAGACTTTTCCCCTGATTGCTTAATCAAATAGAAGAACCGCAGTGTCTTTTTGATAGATACTGCGGTTTTTTGTTTCATTTTCCTTCTTGATTATCAATAAAAAGAGTGTAATATTACAAAAGTGTTGCAAAAACGGTTCATTTTTATATCTTTTGTTCGTTTTTGTTGTTAGTTAAATAAAAAATCATATCTTTACCCTTTGTAAAGATAACCTAATCAACAAGAGCTATTAACCTTTTTAATTAAAGAGAAAAATGAACAAAAGCGAAATTGGACTAAATGCTGGGAAAGTTTGGCAGTTGCTTAGCGATTATACCAGATGGAGCTACGATTCTTTAAAGAGGAAGTCCAGACTGAAGGACAAGGAATTGGGAGCCGCATTGGGGTGGCTTGCCCGTGAGGACAAGATTGAAATTCATCAGGAAGAAGATGAACTTTATGTTTCACTAGGGGTAAATGTTTATATCGGATAAAGGGAACCGAGTGAATGGATTGATTGAGGGGCACAGATTTCATAGTGCGGAAGCATTTTCTGCCGGGGGGATGAAATCTGTGCTCCTTTGTTTTTTCATGTTGCAGAATATTCTTTCCTTTGCACATTCTTTTCAATGAACAAAAACAGAATGACTATGAGAAGTTTTGCTTCAGACAATAATTCAGGCGTACATCCGCTGGTAATGGAGGCGCTGAACCGGGCCAACCGTGACCATGCTGTTGGTTATGGGGATGATCCTTGGACAGAGGAGGCTGTCCGTAAAATAAGGGAAGCGTTTACGCCGGATTGCGAACCGTTGTTCGTATTCAACGGTACGGGCAGTAATGCGGTGGCTTTGCAGCTGTGTACCCGCCCTTATAATTCCATTATTTGTGCAGAGACTGCACATATCTATGTCGATGAATGCGGTGCGCCTGCCCGCATGACAGGTTGTCAGATTCGTCCTATAGCTACCCCTGACGGCAAGCTGACGCCCGATTTAGTCCGTCCTTATTTGTGCCATTTCGGCGAACAGCATCATTCGCAGCCCGGAGCCATCTATATTTCGCAATGTTCGGAGCTGGGCACTGTCTATAAGCCAGACGAATTGCGGGCTTTGACGGATTTGGCCCATCGGCATGGCATGTATGTCCATATGGACGGAGCCCGTCTGGCAAATGCTTGTGCAGCCTTGAATCTTGGCTTTAGGGAACTGACAGTGGATTGCGGGATAGATATCCTCAGTTTCGGTGGTACGAAAAATGGACTGATGTTGGGAGAAAGCGTGGTTGTCTTTAACCCAGCCTTAAAGAAGGAAGCTTATTTTGTGCGCAAGCAGTCGGCACAGCTCGCATCCAAGCTCCGCTATCTGTCCTGCCAGTTCACTGCTTACCTGACGGACAGCCTTTGGCTGAAAAATGCCGCGCATGCCAATCGTATGGCAAAGATTCTTTACGACGGATTGAAGGAGTTGCCAGGTGTGCATTTTACGCAGAAGGTGGAAAGTAACCAGCTTTTCCTTACGATGCCCCGTCCGGTGATTGACGAGCTGTTGAAGGAGTATTTCTTCTACTTCTGGGATGAGGCCATCCACGAAATCCGTTTTGTAACCTCTTTTGATACTACGGAAGAAGATATCGAGCAATTGCTGCAATCGGTAAAAAGGCTTCTCTGAAATATATAAAAGCTCCTAACCTTCACAGGCTGGGAGCTTACTTCGAAACTTTCCCCTCTTGGGGGTAGGGGAAGGTTTACTGAAAACAAACCGATTGAATATTTACCTTAAATACCTTTGCACGATAACTTTTTTAACTAACCTTTTCAATAAATCCTTGTTAGAGTATGCTTATATACCGATAGCCTCGCGGACCGGTACAAAAGTATAGCCTTTTCGTTTCAGCGTCTTAATCATCTTGTCCAGATAGCCATTATAGAACTTGTCTGTGCGGCGGTCGTCCGTTCCGAAGTGTATCAGCATTAGGTGTCCGTTCAGACCTTCTTTCTTTTCCACCTCCATAATCTTGTCGTAGATGAATTTGCTGCTCCGGTACTTCTGTCCCATGTCCGGAGTGGTGTAGTCGGCATTGCTCATGGTACCAGGGGTATAGTTGATGACTTGAATACCCATATTCTTTGCCCAGGCGGATATTTCCTTGTTATAGTATTCGTAAGGAGGAATATAGACGGGAGCGTCTTTGTATTCGATACTTGCCTTACGGAGGGTCTCGTAGCTTCTCATCATATCGTTCTCAAACTCTTCGCGGGTGACCAGCAGAGAATCACGGTCTTCCCAAGGCATGTACAACAGATGTCCGTAACTGTGGCTGCCTACAAAATGCCCTTCGTCGAGCAGGCGTTTCACTACATCGGGATAGAGTTCATAGAACTCTCCGGTAAAGAAGAAGCCACCTTTGATGCCATGCTTCTTCAAGGTGCTGATGATGGCATCGGCACCGTCTGCTTTGTCGGCGGCAGTGAATACGAGGGTGATTTGCTTTTTTGAGGGATCGGTGCGGATAATGCCTCCGTCCACATATACATTCTTGTCATTTGGGATACCGGCTTGCTTCATTCCATCCTTCTGCATGGCAGAGAGGTAGTACGTGAGGCAGGCGGTTCCGTCCATGGTAGGCTCATTGGTGGAATAGTCGTGGATGGCGTCGTGATATACCATCAGGTCTGGCTGGAAGCGTTCGTAGTCTTGTCCGGGAGTTCCGGGAATTCCCGTCATATTGACACCGCGCAGGCTTTCGAAGATGGTACGATAGACAGGACCGTCCACCAGTCCGCCGGTAGTATTGCCCACGCCTGCATTCAGCAGTGAGGAGTGGGGTTGCGAGGGATAGTCTCCGTAAAGGGGAAGTTCCACAATCATGCTGGTTCCCCAAGGGTTACAGCCGAACAGCCAGTCGCGCAGGGAGGCTTCCATTTCGGCGTATGTGTCATCGCCGGTGGTTTCACGGTACAGCCGGCATTGGGTTAGCATGGCGGTAGTCAGATTGTTGGAACACCAGATGTAGGGTATACCGTGCAGGAAGGGGCTTTCTACCGCTTTCTCGTACGTGCGTTCAATGCCCGTACGCATGTTGCGGATGAATTCCTTGCTGATGCGGCTGTTGTCCACTTTGGCAAGATGGTAGTGCCCCATGTTCATGAACGGATACCATTGGTAGTGGCGTGCACTGTCGGCGCCCATCCAAGGAGTCACCGGTTCGCGACGTCCGTATTCAAGGGCTTGGGCCAGGTATTTGTTGTCGCCGGTGGCTTTGTACAGTTCCATGGCTCCCAGTTCCATATCGTCCACCCAGTTGTCCTCTTCGTAAATGTAGGGAGACAAGACAGAGGCAGTCTGGCATGCTCCCGGTTTCTTTACGCCTTCCTGATAGGCGGCATCGGCCTTGGCTTCGATTTCTGCTGCAAATTTAGGATAGTAGTCTTTCAGTATCTTGGCGCCTAAAGCGAAGCAGGAGGCAAACTTGCCGGCAGTGCTTGCCACTCCGGTCGTTGCATTCTTGAACTCTCCACGTACTTGCGGTTCGCCACTGCAAAAGTAAACGGGGCGTCCCTTGCCCGGTCCGTAGCCGTAATCCACCAGGTCTTTGTTAGGTAGGCGCATTCCGGCATGGTCACGGTCGTCGGCTATCTGGTTGTACAGCTCGCCCGGAGCAGGATTCATCCGGTTCAGCCAGTCCAGTCCCCACTTGATTTCGTCCACGATGTCGGGAATGCCGTTGGCTCCCGGATGTCCGGCTGCATCATAGGCGTCACCGAATGATTCCGGATTTTCCTGATAGGCAAACATCATCTGGTAGATGGCATTGGCGGAGGTGGTGGTGTATTGCAGATAGTCCGTAGCATCGTGCCAGCCTCCGCGGACGTCTATATGTTGTCCGGTTTTGGTGGGATGATAGACGATGTAGCCGTCGTGCACGTGGCAGCTGTCTTTCAGGAACGGATTATAGCCGCAGCGTTGCTGCCGCATGTAGTGCAGCAGGTAGTCTGCGGTACCGTTGTAGACTTGTGCATTGATGGGGAAACGGGGGGAGACCGCTTTGCCTGCTTTCAGATAATACGTGCCCGGTTCTGTGAAATCACTGAAGTTCAACCGGTAGGTACTTTTCATGCCTCCCATCTTGCCGGTGGCTTTGGCTGTGTTGAAGGTACGCACCACCTTTCCGGTGAAAGCGTCAATCAATGAATAATTTCCTACGTTTGTTCCTTCCTCGCTCATGAATACAGCGACTTTGACGGATTGCGGCAAATAGCCGAGTTGGTTGATTCTGATCCATTCGCCTGCTTTGCCCGGCAGGGCTACGAGAGCGAATATTACCGTTAGGAGCCAATAATTACTTTTCATAATGGGGGTTTTTAATCTAAGGTTGGGGATTATATATAAAACAAATTTTCCTTATTACAAATAAAGTATTTTCTGTCAATTTTAGGAAGATTTAGGATGAATAATTAGACGATATTAGGTGTCGTTTACACTATTTTGGTGTTTTATAGACGTGAAATAAGTGTTTAGTTGAAACTAAATGTTTGTTTATCACGTAATTATTATGCTTGATGATGCTTTTTAATTTTCGTTTACCTATTTTAGTAATGCGTAAAACAAATTGGCGTGTTATTTGTTTTATGGTATTTAGACAATAAAACTAATAGACTATGGCTTATATTGATTACTATCAGGTCCTTGGAGTGGACAAAAAGGCATCTCAGGATGACATCAAGAAAGCGTTCCGCAAGTTGGCGCGCAAGTACCATCCTGACTTGAATCCGAACGATGCTACGGCCAAGGATAAGTTTCAGGCTATCAACGAGGCGAATGAGGTGCTGAGTGATCCTGAAAAGAGAAAGAAATATGATGAATATGGTGAACACTGGAAACATGCCGACGAGTTTGAGGCGCAGAAGCGGGCACAGCAGCAAGCTGGGGGCTTCGGGGAATTTGGCGGTGCCGGTTTTGGAGGTTCCGGTGCGGGATTTGGTACGGACGGAGGCGGTACGTATTGGTATTCTTCCGACGGTCAGGAATTTTCGGGCAGTAATGCCGGTGGTTTCTCAGACTTCTTCGAACAGATGTTCGGTCATCGTACGCGCGGCGGAGGCGGTGCCAATGCCGGTTTCCGCGGGCAGGATTATCATGCGGATTTGAACCTATCGCTTCGTGAGGCTGCGAAGACCCATAAACAGATATTGACGGTGAATGGTAAGCAAGTGCGTATTACCATTCCGGCCGGTGTGGCCAACGGACAGGTCATCAAACTGAAAGGCTATGGTGGCGAGGGTATCAACGGAGGTCCTGCTGGTGACTTGTACATCACGTTTGTGATTCCGGATGACTCGGTATTCAAGCGTTTGGGAGATGATTTGTATGTAGATGTGACCGTTGACCTTTATACAGCCCTGCTGGGTGGCGACCAGTTAGTGGATACTTTGGATGGTCAGGTGAAGCTGAAGGTGAAACCCGAAACCCAGAACGGGACTAAGGTACGTCTGAAGGGCAAGGGCTTTCCCGTATATAAGAAGGAGGGACAGTTTGGCGATCTCATCGTGACTTATTCCGTGAAGTTGCCGACGAATCTGACGGAACAGCAGAAAGAGATGTTCCGTAAAATTAAGGGTATGAACTAATGAAAGGAGAACGGAGTATGCAGAACGAATGGATTGTCATCAGCGAATATTGTGACAAGTGTCATATAGAGCCCACTTTTATTGATATGTTGTGCGAAAGTGGGCTGATAGATGTGGAGCAGGAAGGTGGAGAACGTTATCTTCCTTTCTCCGAGTTGCCGGATGTGGAACGGTACAGCCGTATGTACTACGACCTTTCTATCAATATGGAAGGGATTGATGCCATCCATCATCTGCTGGCAAGGATGGAAGAGATGCAGCGGGAGATACACTCGCTGCGCGGCAGGCTGAGGCTGCACGGAGAGTATTAATTTTCCTTTCGTCTCTTTGAGAGCTTTTGTCCCTTTAAGAAGGAGCAAGCAGGAAATTTTTCAGAAAAAACAAGCGGGCATCGGAGAGTTTAGCTACTCCGGTGCCCGCTATATTTGTCTTGTCAAGCAATGCGTTTATTTGCGGTAGCTTTCCAGCTCTTCTGCTTTGAACTTACGGATGAAGTTAAAGTGTTTTTCCACTTCGGCTTCTGCATAGTTCACATACACCAGAGCCGATTTGCCGAACAGTTCGGGAGCCTTTGTCGCATCCTGGATGATGAGATGCGACATGATACATACCGCAGCCATCTCATAGAGGCGACGTGCCACGAAGTCCAGCAATTCCTGATTCTGTGCCTCTTTCACCGCATTGGTGCAGGCTTCGAACTTGTTGGTCATCTCTTTGATGCGGTCCATCAACGGTTGCATTTCTTCGCTGCACGGCACTTGCTCGTAGTCGCGCAAGGTGGCAGAGTATGAGCCGTTTGTTACATAGCGGATAGCAGCTACGGTCTGCAACTGAGTAGTACCTTCGTAGATAGAAGTAATACGTGCATCACGATAGATACGTTGGCAAGCATACTCCAGCATGAAGCCCGAACCGCCGTGAATCTGAATACTGTCGTAAGCATTCTGATTGGCATATTCAGAGTTCATACCTTTGGCCAGCGGAGTGAAGGCGTCGGCAAGTTTGGCATACTTCTTTTGTTCCTGGCGTTCTTCCGGAGTCAGTTTACGTTCGCGGGCGATGTCGTCCAGCGCTTTGTAGATGTCCACGTAGCGGGAAGTCTGGTACAGCAAGGAACGTCCTGCATCCAACTTAGCTTTCATAATAGCCAGCATGTCATATACAGCAGGGAATTCGATGATGGCCTTGCCGAACTGCTTGCGGTCTTTGGCATAAGCCAGACCTTCGTTGTAGGCAGCTTGTGAAAGACCTACTGACTGTGCGGCAATACCCAGACGGGCACCGTTCATCAAAGCCATAACGTATTTAATCAAACCAAGCTTGCGGTCGCCGCAGAGCTCTGCCTTTGCATTCTTGTAAACCAGTTCGCAGGTGGGAGAGCCGTGGATACCCAGCTTGTTCTCGATGCGGCGCACGTCTACACCGCCTTCATTCTTGTCGTAGATGAACATGGACAAGCCACGTCCGTCTTTCGTTCCTTCTTCTGAACGTGCCAGTACGAGGTGGAGATTGGCATCACCGTTAGTGATGAAACGCTTCACACCGTTCAGGCGCCAGCAGTTGTTGGCCTCGTCATAGGTCGCTTTCAGCATTACGCTCTGTAAGTCGGAACCGGCATCCGGTTCTGTCAGGTCCATAGACATGGTTTCTCCGGCACAGACACGTGGTATAAAACGGCTGTGCTGGTCTTCGTTACCGAATTCGTAGAGCGTTTCGATGCAGTCTTGCAGTGACCAGATGTTACCGAAACCGGCATCGGCGGCGGCAACGATTTCCGCACACATGGTGTACGGAGTAATCGGGAAGTTCAAGCCACCGAAACGGCGCGGCATGGTCATACCGTTCAAGCCAGCTTTTACCATGGCGTCGAGGTTCTGCTTAGTGCCGCTGGCATATTCCACGCGGCCGTTGGCACAGTGGGGACCTTCTTCGTCCACGCCTTCGGCATTGGGAGCAATAATCTCTCCGGTAATCTCTCCGGTGATTTCAAGTACCTTGTCAAAAGAGTCCATAGCGTCCGCATAGTCCTGCGGAGCATAGTCATACTTGTCTTTGTCTTGGTAACCGCGTTCTTTCAGTTCGCAGATACGTTCCATCATCGAGTTGTTCAGATGATACTTCAATTCGGGAACTTCGGTATAAAAATTTGCCATAATTTCTTGGTTATTTAGGTATTCTGAAGTATAGGGGCATTGTGAATTTCACTCGCTTGGCCTCTCCGTCCTGATAGCCGGGCGACCAACGGTAGACGTCGGCAATGGCCTTGAAAGCACGTATGGCTTCTTTATCGATGTCATAGCGCACGGACTGGAGGATTTTTGGATAGGTCATCTTGCCTTCTTCGTCTACAACAAACTGCAGGATTACCCTTCCTTCTGCCTTTTGCTTCCAGGCGTCTTCCGGATATTTGGTAACATTGGCCACCAGTTTCATGAGGTTCTCTATTCCTCCGGGGAAGGATGGAAATACGAAATACGGCTGATGTGCCATTTCAGTTCCGTGCTTGTCGAACATCTTTCCATCGGTGCACTGATTCTCTGAATAGTGTTCCTTTCTACGAAGTTTTCCATCGGGATAGTATTGCAGGAGTGTTCCGTCAAGTTTCCCATCACTGTAGCTCCGGGCCAGATGTATGGCACCGTCGGGATAATACACCATGGTTTGCCCCTCCAAGCGATTGTCTCTATATACTTCTGTCAGGCTGTCCTTGCCGTTTGCATAGAATGATGTATGCAAGCCTTCCCTTATCCTTTTGCGGGGATTGCTTTTGTATTCGGAGAAATGCCAGACATCCTTCTTTTGTCCTTCCAAAGCATACTCTTCCACCTTGATGCACTTTTTGTTTATCTTGGAAACAAGAGCATACCTGACTGCTTGGATGGAGTCGTCCGTCCATTGGTAATTCTTGTCCAACCAGAGTTTCTCTTGAGCGATAGCGGAAGATATACCTGAAAGAAGAACAAATATAAGAATCAGCCCTTTCATGATTACCTTTATTGTTATTTACTGTGTGATTTATAATATTTTATCATCTTCGGGATAACCTCTTCCACCGTACCGTTGATGACGTAGTCGGCAATCGTATTGATGGGAGCGTTCTCGTCATTGTTGATGGAGATGATAATACCACTTTCCTGCATACCGGCAATGTGCTGGATTTGTCCGCTGATGCCGCAAGCAATATACAGTTTGGGGCGGACAGTGACACCGGTCTGGCCAATCTGGCGGTCATGGTCGGCATAACCGGCATCGACGGCAGCACGGCTGGCGCCTACCTCAGCATGGAGTTCTTTGGCAAGCTCGAACAACATGTCAAAACCTTCCTTGCTTCCCATGCCGTAGCCTCCGGCAATCACGATGGGAGCGCCTTTCAGGTTATGTTTTGCCTTTTCTACGTGGCGGTCGATGACTTTTACCACATAGTCCGTCTCGGGCACGTACTTGGCAACGTCGTGGTTGATGACTTCGCCCTTATAGTCAGCGTCCAGTATCTCTTTCTTCATCACACCTTCGCGAACGGTTGCCATCTGCGGGCGGTGTTCGGGATTCACAATCGTGGCAACGATGTTACCGCCGAATGCGGGACGGATTTGATACAGCAGGTTCTCGTAGGTCTTACCTTCCTTCTTGTCTTCGTGGTTGCCGATTTCCAGTGAGGTACAGTCGGCGGTCAGTCCGCTGGTCAAAGCGGAAGAAACGCGCGGACCGAGGTCGCGACCGATAACGGTGGCGCCCATCAGACAGATTTGCGGCTTTTCTTCTTTGAACAAGTTGATGAGGACAGAGGAGTGGGGAAGGGAAGTATAGGGGAACAAGCCCGGAGCGTCGAATACGTGGAGTTTGTCTACTCCGTAGGGTAATACTTGCTTTTCAATGCCTGCCAGATTGCTTCCGGCAGCAACTGCCTCCAGTTGGCAGCCCAACTGATTGGCTAATTTACGACCTTTGGTCAAGAGTTCGAGACTGACGTCGGCAACTGTTGTGCCTTCTATCTCTAAATATACAACTACATTATTCATAATCTTATCCTATCGTATGGTTGGCTAACAGTTCAACAATCAAATCTTCCACATCCTTGTCGCTGCCCGTCAGCGTTTTGCTTTCTTTGGCTTGGAATGAGATGTTCTGAATGGTCTTCACCTTGGTAGGCGAGCCGCTCAGACCGCATTGTGCAAGGTCGCCGTTCACGTCGGCAACGCTCCATTCCGTGATGTTCAGATAGGGATATTTCTCGTAGAGGTCGGCGTAGGCAAGCTCAGCGCCTTCCTTGGTGATGGCAGCTTTTTCCTGGGCACCGAGGGCGCGTTTGTACTTCTGCACCAGTTTGGCATTGCGTGGGCGGCAGGGGGCGGCACTTCCGTTTACGGTGATGACGATGGGCAGGGGAGCCTCAACGGTTTCCACACCACCGTCGATATGACGTTTCACGGTGATCTTCTTGGCAGCTTTGTCCACGTTCAGAATCTCTTCTGCGTAGGTCACTTGCGTCAGTCCCAGTTTTTCGGCAACTTGCGGACCTACTTGGGCGGTATCACCGTCGATGGCCTGGCGTCCGCCGATGATGACGTCATAGTCGCCTATCTTCTTGATGGCTGTGGCAAGGGCATACGAAGTGGCAAGTGTATCGGCACCTGCAAAAGCGCGGTCAGTCAGCAGATAGCCGTTGTCGGCACCACGGTAAAGTCCTTCACGAATAACTTCGGCTGCACGTCCCGGTCCCATGGTCAGGATGGTAACGGTGGAGCCCGGATGTTCATCTTTCAGTCGGAGAGCCTGTTCAAGAGCGTTCAGATCCTCGGGGTTGAAGATGGCAGGGAGTGCCGCGCGGTTGATGGTTCCGTCGGCTTTCATGGCATCTTTCCCAACGTTGCGTGTGTCGGGAACTTGTTTTGCCAATACAACAATTTTCAAACTCATGCTATTAATTATTAGTATTAGTATTTCTTTGTATGTCAGTGCCGGGAATAGGAGTAGTAGAATCCTGCTACTGAAATTGGCCGGTTAACTCATTATCAGCCTGCAAATTTACGGAAAGAGTTGGGTTTGACAAGAAAATGGGGTGAAAAATGCACAAGTTGAGGGATTTTGCGCAAATATCAGTTGGCTCTATATCTGTAAAAAAGGTAATAAAACCGGTAATTTATCTACCTTTCCGTTCCCGTTTCCTCTGTACTTTTGCAGCGTCCGGATGAGGCCTGCACGACGGGCGGCATCGGATAAACAAGTATCGCTACTTAAATGCTATTATAGAATATGTATATTGAAAAAGTAAATTCCCCTGCTGACGTGAAAAAGTTATCAGTCAGCGAAATGAACGGATTGGGTGGAGAAATCCGCCAGGTGTTGTTAAACAAGTTGAGCTCCCACGGAGGACACGTAGGTCCCAACCTGGGAATGGTAGAAGCCACCATAGCCCTGCATTACGTGTTCGATTCACCAACGGACAAGATAGTTTATGACGTGTCCCATCAAAGTTATACCCATAAGATATTGACAGGCCGCCGGGCAGCGTTTATGAATGCGGACGAGTATGACGAAGTCTCCGGATATTCCGAACCGTCGGAAAGCGAGCACGACTTCTTCGTCATCGGGCATACCTCTACCTCCGTCAGTCTGGCAAGCGGGCTTGCCAAGGCGCGTGACTTGAAGGGGGAGACGGGTAATGTGATTGCCGTCATCGGCGATGGCTCGCTAAGTGGTGGCGAAGCCTTCGAAGGATTGAATGTAGGTGCCGAACTGGGCACGAACTTCATCGTCATTGTCAACGACAACCAGATGTCCATTGCCGAGAATCATGGCGGGCTATACCGCAATCTGCAACAGTTGCGCGAAACGGAGGGTCAGGCTCCCTGCAACTATTTTAAGGCAATGGGATATGATTATCTCTATGTGAAGGATGGCAATGACGTGGAGCAATTGATAGAGGCTTTCCGTGAAGTGAAGGACAAGAAGCATCCGGTTGTGGTACATATCAATACCTTGAAAGGTAAGGGATACAAATTGGCGGAAGAGCAGAAAGAACGTTTCCATTACAGTGTTCCGTTCGACCTTGAGACCGGCAATCTGACCGGTGAGCCTGGGAAGGGTGAAGACTATGCCGACCTTACCGCCGGTTATCTGTTGCAGGAGATGAAGAAAGACCCGACTGTGGTGGGTATCACCGCAGGTACACCTACGGTATTTGGCTTTACACCGGAGCGCCGCAAAGAGGCAGGGCGGCAGTTCATTGATATGGGCATTGCCGAAGAGCAGGCTGTTGCCATGGCTTCTGCCATTGCTGCCGGAGGTGGAAAACCGGTATTCGGGGTTTACAGCACCTTTATCCAGCGCGCCTACGACCAGTTGTCCCAGGATCTTTGCATCAACAATAATCCTGCACTGATTCTTGTCTTCTGGGGAAGCTTGTCGAGTATGAATGACGTTACCCATCTTTGTCTTTTCGATATTCCGGTTATCGGCAATATTCCGAATATGGTTTATCTGGCACCTACTTGCCGTGAGGAGTATATGGCAATGCTGGAGTGGGGCATCCGTCAGACGGAACATCCGGTTGCCATTCGCGTGCCGGCCAATGGGGTTGTCCGCAGGAATGTAGAACCAGAGAAGGATTACGGCAAGACGCTGAACCGTTATGAGGTGTCCCATCGTGGAGAGAAGGTCGCCATATTGGGACTGAGCTCTTTCTATCAGTTGGGCGAAGCTGTGGCTGCCCGGTTGAAGGAAGAGAAAGGAGTGGATGCCACGCTTGTCAATCCCCGCTACATCACGGGTGTGGACGAGGCTTTGCTCGATGACCTGAAGCTCGACCATACACTGGTCATTACTCTTGAGGACGGAGTGCTGGACGGTGGCTTTGGCGAGAAGATTGCCCGTTACTACGGTCCGTCGGATATGAAGGTACTGAACTATGGTGTGAAGAAAGAGTTTATCGACCGTTACGATGTGGAGGAACTGTTGAAGAAGAACCGGTTGACGGTTCCGCAGATTGTGGAAGATATCTGTAGGATTTGTTAAGAATTGAAAAAGGAGATGCAGTTTGATGCATCTCCTTCTTTTATTTATTTAATACCCAGTTTCTTGGCAATATCCTTAGGTAGTGCATCCTTGTGCACAATGATGTTCATTGTTTTATAGCGCACGAAAGCTTTGGAAGCATACCACAAACCTTTGTACTTTCCGGCTTCACCCCAAGAGTTCTTTACCATATAGTATTCGTTGCCTTCCTGGTCTTTGGCTATACCGTAAATCAGCATACCGTGGTCGTCAGTAGTTTCCCAGTTGTCGTATGCCAGCTGGCGCTCTTCTTGTGTGCACCACTTCTGCGGTTGAGGCTTGCTGTTCAGTTTCTTTTCTTCGGGTTTCATTTTCAGCCAGTGTGCCATGTCCGAACCGCTCAGTTCTTGCACCTTTTCTGCATCGGGCATTACGGCTATACCGTCGCGTGTGAAGCCTTGTTCGCTTACGTCACTACCCCATGCAATGGTGTAACCCTTATTGATAGCGTTGTCAAACACTTCCATCAACTCGTCGATAGGCAAGTTGTAGGAAGAAGCCCAACGCCAGTTGTCTTGTATTTCTAGGACGAACGGCTGGTAGAAGGGATGGTGGGTATAGGAAGTCAGTGAGATATAGTCATCTGCATTCAGTCCGGTAGATTCATAGAAAGACTTCGGAGTATATTCCTTGCCTTTGTAGGTGAACTTCTCGGGACGTTCGCCCAGATAAATATCGTGGATAGCGGTAATGGCTTTCTTCCAGAGCGGGTTCTTGTCTTGGTCTGTTTGCAGGCTGCGGTGTTTTCCCTTGGCAATGGCTACCACTACGGCATCAGATACGGCTGTCAATTCGGTGTGGTTGCTCAGCGTATCGCCATACATAACGCCCGGACGCATTTCCTCTTCGGGCACCAGACCGAAAGTTTTCATACCATAAATTACATCGTAGAACGAACCGCCTTGTGAGAACGAAACGTCACCATGTGTACGCACTGCCTTGTCGGCACGGTCCAGATAGGTGTTGTGTACGATAAACATTTCAGAAAAGTCGTATTCGCCTTTGCCCATGCGGAGCAGTTCGGATTCGATGAATGCCAATCCGGAATAGCACCAGCATGTACCGGCGCGGTTCTGGTTCTTAACAGAAGTGATCGGATTTTCTTTTACGGTCGTAAAGATGAAACCTTCCTCTTTCGGAGTGTCTTGTGCTATTGTGTTTAAACTTAATAAACCCAATGCAGCCATCAGTATTGATTTCTTCATCATAATTAAAATGTTATAGATTTATTGTTGCAACTGCAAATATAGGTAGAATATCGTAAACAAAAGCTATCTTTGAAGCGTTAATTCCGACACTTATGGAGAAAATAATACATATTGATGACCGTAGCGGTCTTGTTTTGGAGGGTGGCGGTATGCGCGGCGTCTTCACTTGCGGTGTGCTCGACAACTTTATGGATCGTGGCATTCGCTTTCCCTATACCATCGGCGTCAGTGCCGGAGCTTGCAACGGACTTTCCTATATGTCCGGTCAGCGCGGGCGTGCCAAGTACAGCAATATCGACTTGTTGGAAAAATACAATTACATCGGATTGAAGTATCTGTTGAAGAAGCGGAATATCATGGATTTCGACTTGTTGTTCCAGGAGTTTCCGGAACACATACTTCCCTACGACTACGAGGCATACTTTCATTGCCCCGAACGCTATGTGATGGTAACTACCAATTGCGAGACGGGCGAAGCGAACTATTTTGAGGAGAAGCGGAGTAAAGAGCGCGTCATTGATATTGTGCGTGCTTCGAGCAGTCTGCCGTTTGTCTGTCCCGTTACCTATGTGGACAACACCCCGATGCTGGATGGAGGTATTGTGGACAGTATCCCTTTGATGCGTGCCCGTCAGGATGGATTTACCAATAATGTGGTAGTATTGACGCGCAATCATGGATACCGTAAGGAAATTCAGGGAACGAAGGTTCCACCTTTTATATATAAGAAATATCCGCTATTGCGTGAAGCTATCAATCGCCGCAGCATTGTCTATAATCAACAGTTGGAGCAGGTGGAACGGATGGAAGCCGCCGGGGAAATTATTGTTATCCGTCCACAGAAGCCGGTAGTGGTAGACCGCATCGAGCGTGACATCAAGAAGCTGACGGAGCTTTATGAAGAAGGATACTGGTGTGCGGAACAGTTTGTTTTTTGAGAAGTATAGATTTATTTTCCTGAGGTTATTATTGTTTACTAATAGATAAATGGTGAGGCATTAATAACTTTTTTGAGTAAATTGGCATTATATATAAATCCTTAAAATATCTGTATTAAAGAGTCGTGTAGGATTGATTCTAGCACGACTCTTATATTTACTGTTGCATGAGAGGAGTATTATTAATATCCGGGGTTCTGCGTAAGATTTTTATTTAAGTTGAGTACATCGATAGGAATTGGAAATACTGTTGTGTATCCGTTGGCATCGTATACCCAGTCTCCTGCAGAATTGGCATGCGGTACGCCTGGATACTTATCATCTGTAGCCTCAGTGTAGGTACCAAAACGGATTTGATCTTCTCTCCGAACAGGCTCCCACATTAATTCAAGAGCACGTTCATCAAGTAAGTCTTGTAATGTAAGGGTTTCTCTTGGTTGGGCATTCACCCGATTACGAACTTCATTTACCAGTGTAAGTGCTTCTGAAATATTCCCTAGACGATATTGTGCTTCTGCTGCGAGTAGTAGCGCATCCGCATATCGGTATACCACAAAATCTGCATTAGTATAATGAGCCCACATTGTGTTTTTGTCGGTTTTATTAAGCTCCAGTTTTTTTACTCTAGCTCCAGCCCATTTCACTATATATAATCCTTTAGGGTCAGAGTATGAAGTTACGTCATAATCAATACGGGCTTGGAATGGTAAATAGGTTCCATAAGGATTATAAGATTCGGAAACTTGTGAGGCAATTCTTTTTCCGTCAACATACACATCTCCATAGAAAAAGCTCATGTCCCAACGTGGATCTGTTGCTGAATAGTCAGCAGTTTCTGTCGCTTCGTCATAGGTCGCACCAAATATTTTAACAGCTTCTATTGTTGCTATTGGACCGTTCCCACCATTAAATCCCATAGCAGCAGAATGTGCATAATGCAATGAGTACCAATGTAAATTTTGACTAAGGCGGTAAGTGTCTGTATCATTAGGACGAATAAAAATATTTTCAATAGAACCTTCGTTGCCTACAAGGAAATTAGATTTAAAGTTATCAGCTAGTGCATATCCTAATTCTTTAATACGTTGTTTGCAGTATATAACAGTTTCCCAGGCGTTACGTGTAGTTCCTTCAAGAGTGATTGTTATATTCTTTCCGGCATTTGTAATATAGGATTCTACTGCGTTAATTCCTCCAGTGAAGGAGCCATCGTTCCAATCTTCTTTTGAAAAGATTGGTGCATTGATAGCTAGTTTTGCCATCATCATATAACCGACAGCCTTTGTGATACGCCCATAGTATTGGCTGTTTGAATCTGCGGACTTTGCTTCAGGTAGGTGTGGTATGATATCGGTTAATTCATCACGTAAAAAATCATAAACTTGAGTACGATTTGGCTGCTTTACGTCTGCCACTTTGGTATCTGAGGAAACTATAATAGGTACCCTGCCAAAAAGATTTATTGCATGATAATAATAAAATGCTCTACAAGCTCTAATTTCATATTGATAGTCTTTGAGATAATCTTCTCCTCCCTTATCTATCATATCTTGTAAGTCTTCATAAGCAGAATTACATAAACTAATCTGTTTGTAAATGTCATTCCAAGTTGCTAAAAATGCCGCATAAGATGGTGACCAACTGTGTAAGAAAGCATTCTGATGGAAACCGCCATCTACCCAGTCACCTTGACGACCGGGCAACATTGCTAAATCCGATGTGAATTCTGATAAAAAGGAGTAAGGGTATGTACGAAACTCAAAGCAGGTTCCTTGTAATCCCATTCCTGAATATATAGCAGCAACAGAATTGATATATACTAATGTGGGATTACTTAATGCGTCCTCTTTTTGGAATTTGTCATAGGCAACTTCGTCAAGAAAATCAGAACAACTGCTTAGTAATAGTATTGCTATTGTCACTAAACCTAATATTTTTTTCTTCATGGCTTTCTATTTTTATGTTTAGAAACTAAGAATTAACTGAATAGTATATGTTCTATTAATAGGATAGATATTACGAGAATCAACTCCACCTTGAAAACTTGCTGAGTTAATCATTGGAGTTAGTCCGGAATAACCAGTAATGGTAGCTACATTATTACATGAAAGTGCTATGCGAGCATTGGAAAAGACTTTGAATACTTTGGTGGGAATGTTGTATCCCAATGTTATATATTCAATGTTTACATAATCTCCTTTTTCAAGCCAATATGAAGTATGTACAATATCATAGATACCTAAGTCAGGGGCTGTCTTAAGTACATTATATGAAGGAAATAAGTTTAAGTTATTATAATTAAGATGGGTTGCGTTATAAATTTTATGTCCAAATGCGCCATTGAATTGGACAGACAGGTCGAATTGCTTATATCGTAACTGTGCATTAAGATTCATGTTGACTTTTGGTACAACTTGACCAAGTATCTCTCTATCTCCAGAATCTGAGTGGTCAATGGTTCCATCACCGTCTAGATCTTTAAATTTATATGTTTTCTTTCCATCTGAAGCTTGATTGAAGCCATCGTGTACTGGTAAACGGAAAATACCAACGGGATAACCTTCTGCCATATAAGTAACAGCTGTGTTTGCGGTAAGCCCTGAACCACCTGCACTTGATACTACTACCCAGTCTGTGGTAGTTAATGCTTCACCATTATATGCTCCTGAAAGTGATATTAATTTATTTTTTAAGAATGATACATTACCTGATAAATTGAGTCCCCATTTTTTATTTTTGATTACTTCTCCTGAAATGGAAAATTCAAATCCTTTATTAACCATTTCTCCCATATTGGCAAGTAAGGTGGGGTATGTAAATGGCGGAACAGATACATTATATGTATACAGTAAATCTTTAGTTGTTGAATGGAAGTAATCCATCGTTCCACGTAAACGACCATTGAACATTGTAAAGTCCAATCCAATATCAAAAGTATATTTTGTTTCCCATTTTAAATCGGGATTAGCATTGGAAGCTACAGCATAAGTTACTACTGACTGATTGTTGTAAGATGAAATTCCATTTGGAGATAAGACTTGTAAAGAGTTGAGTGGTGAAATAGCATCTTGATTACCTGTAACTCCATAACCGGCACGTAGTTTAAGTGTAGAAAATATTTTTTGCTTTTTCATGAATTCTTCATTACTGATAATCCATGCGGCAGATGCGGAAGGGAAAAATCCCCATTTATGGTTAGCTCCAAGTTTAGATGAACCATCTGTACGTGCATTCACTGTTATTACATATTTATTGTCAAACATATAGTTGAGGCGTGCCATATAAGATAAAAGTGTGTTCTTTTGAGCCCCTGATGATGCATTTCCATAACTTAATAGGGCACCGGCTGCAAGATTATTATATTTAAAGTAGTTGGTATCAAACCCTTCTGTATATACAGAACTATTGAATGTATAGTAGGATTGACCTTCTACTAGAGCTAAAGCATTAATTGCATGTTTGTTAAATTCTTTTGAGTAATTTGCTTGTATATTACCCATCCAATCTTTGCCATGTCGATTGCTGACCTGAGCACGTCCACGATTACCTCTATAAGCATATACATCATTGGGGTAATATGCTTTATTATTTGCGTTTACATACATAAATGAGCCAAAAGCGCTTAATGATAATCCATCGATTATCTTATATGTTGCTCTTGCACTGGCATTAATGCGTGTGCTTTCATTTTTCAAATCGTATTCCATTATTTCTCCTGGATGTACAACCATTGATGAAACATTGTTGTCAATGTCCCATATACCAGTTTCTGGATTTCTTTCAGATGGATATGTTGGATTATAAACGGCAGCGCTTGACCAAACATTGGAACCTGGCTTGGATTCACGGTAAATAGCAGATAAATTAAATTCAAGACTCAATTTATTATTTAGACCATGTAAGTTTGAGTTGAAACGTCCGTAATACGTGGTATTACCAGTATTACGTACTGATCCGGTTCTGTCATTTATACCAAATGTGGCACGCATGCTTCCTTTTTTTGTTGCTTGTGTAAGAGAGACTGTATGATTATTTTGGGTATATACAGAATTTTGTACCCAATCCATCCAGTTGGTACTTGCACCTAAATCTTTTCCTACTCCAGAAAATAAAGTTTGATTGACATGCCTCCATTCGTCAGGTGATAACATTTGTAATTGTTTATATGCATGGCTGATACCGAATTGGCCATTATATGTGATATTGGAAACTCCTTCTTTTCCTTTAGCTGTAGTTACAACAATTACGCCTGCTGCACCGCGTGAACCATATTGGGCTGTTTCAGAAGCGTCTTTTAAAACTGTAACTTCTTCAATATCTTGGGCTGCAATTGTATTTAACATCTCTAGGGATCCGAAGACTCCATCTATGATTACTAATGGATCATTACCTCCTGATAAAGAAGATGTTCCACGAATGCGGACAGTCGGTTCAGCATTAACATTCCCACCGTCTTGAGAAATAACCATACCAGGAACTTTGCCTCTGATGGCATCAATAGGAGTAGCAATATAACCAAGATTCATATCTTTTGCCGTAACACGATCTACTGCTCCTGATACAGATCGTTTATTACCGACAGCATAACCGATAACTACTACTTCATCCAGAGCTTTACTGTCTTCCACGAGGGTTATATTAATTTTTTTTCTACCAGCAATAGCTACTTCTTGGGTTATGCAACCTACGTAAGAAAAAACAAGAGTAGCATCACTGTTTGTGTTGATTGTGTAATTTCCATTAAGGTCGGTGATAACTCCTTGGGTGGTTCCCTTAACTAATATGCTAACACCTATAATAGGCTCATCATCTGTTCCAATAACAGTTCCTGTCACACTGATTTGTTGAGCTAATATGGAATTGGAATAAAGTATGAATAAAAATGTTATCCATATGAATTTTGGGGTAAATATATGTGTTTTCATAATCACATTTTCTAGTTAATCAAAAGTTTGTTATGTGGGCTGTCCTTTTTATAAGGATAGCCCAGCTTTTTTTAATGAGTGGCTTCATTGATTAAATCAAGTAGTCCATTGACAATGGCGCTTTCTGCATATCCGGGTTTTAATCTGGAAGAAAGTACTTCAAATGTCTGAAAACCATAAGCTGCATCATTAGGTATATATCCAGAACGTGCTGTTCCATTTGTTATTGTTGCCATCATTGTGCGTGTATATGGAGATTCATTTTTCAATCTGACTGCTATATAATTAAATATTTCTGCATTAACAGATGTAATAGGTATATTGTCTAGCATAATTAGACCGAGACGGAGCTCAATCGGGTCTGCATCTTCATATTTGCCTTCGTAGCCAGCTCTTCCTTTATTTAATCGGTTACGTCCTGGACAAGTTATAATTTTGCTTCCCGTATTAATTGGAATAACTGTTTCATAACGTTTGATATTACGCATAACATGTTGAACTTCTTCTCCTAACATTTGCCCCATAGATATGATGATATCTTTCTGTTGTTGCATTAGTTTTGCTACTTGAGGGTTGTTCCGGTCAAGCCCTGTGCCTCCTGGAGGCATTGCATTTGAGATATCTTCGCCTCTTTTTGCATATTCCTTAATACGGATATCTCGTAACTCATACGTCTGATTGAAGTAAATCGGGTTTTGGTCACCACTGGCTCCGGTTGACCATACTGCTATTATTTCATTATCAAAAGTGTCTTCTATGTATTTGGAAGTTGTTCCTGGTACATCTCCACTAATCATATCCAACTGCCCTGCTGCAACAGCATGCATTGCGTAATTATAATATACTGCGATGGGTTTGTTATCCATTGTTTTGAAACAGATGACTGCAACTGTTTTATCTGATATCCCTTCATAGTTGGGGCCTTCCCACCAGCCGTGACGTTCTTGATCAAAAATATTGCGATTGATATTGATATATGAAACTCCACTACCATATCCTATTTGGGCAGGTTGTAGTTTGGATGTGGCTTCTTTAATGGAAGAGAATATTTTTTCATTCAAGACTTCTGGTTTTAAACGTGCTCCACTATGTGTATGTGACGCTGTAATCATTATATTATTTTGGGGTATTCCAATTTCCGTCTCAACCCGTTCTGTTATAGTCTTCCATTGAGCATCACTGATACCACCTATATCTACTGTAACCAATGCTGCTTTCGTATGATTATTATCAATTACAATAGCTCGGCTATGAATATGGTCAAGGATACCGAAAGAATTCGGTGGTAATTCATCTTGATTAGGAGTAATGTCCACTTTTGCAGCTCCAACCCTTAATGTTCCTTTGGGACCGTTTTGCGCATAAGTAGGACTTACAAGCATTATGGAAAAAAGCATTATAGCTAATCCATACATTTTTTTTGCTTTACATGTTTTCATGGTCTTAATAATTTGAGTTTAACTTAATATATTATTTATTTTATAACAATGGCAAATATAGCGCTAAGAAAATGAAATGCTTGTCAAATATGTTTCAAAAACTATGAATTTTGTTACCTCAGCATTGTTCTACAATGCTGAGGTAACATTTGTTATAGTAGTTGCAACATTAATTATGTCCAGGCTTCTTTTTTTGTTGTTTCTTTGCAAAACCTTATTAATATAATACCATTAAACATGAAACATTTATTAACACAGTGGCAGATGGCAGTAAAATGGAGTATAGCATTATTCGCAAGTTTGTGCTGTTTACTCTTTTGGGGTTGTAAACAAGCTACTCATTTTCAGATGCAATTAGAGCATATGAATGAGTTGGAAAGTATTATTTATGTGGAAGGACAAGCAAAAATATTGCTTCTTCCAATTCAAGAGTCTGCAGATGAATCTCTTTTGCAAATAGAGAGTGGGGACGGGAATAAAATTATGCAGACTTTAGACGTACATATGGCAGTTGACAGTATAGATTATTTTGTTCCTCTTGATTTAGATAATTATCGGCAGGGTAGTGGAGAGACTATTATGATTCGTATGAAAGGACTCTATAATAATGCTGTTACGTGGGATGCTATAGAGCTGGTTGATACTTTTGATACTACTAACCGTGAAACTTTTCGTCCAATTTACCATCACACACCTTTGTATGGTTGGATGAATGATGCCAATGGATTGGTCTATAAGGATGGAGAATATCATCTTTATTTTCAATATAATCCTTATGGCTCTGTTTGGGGGAATATGCATTGGGGACACTCAGTCAGTAAAGATTTGATGCATTGGGAGCATAAAGCACCGGTGATTGCTCGTGATTCTCTGGGACATATATTTTCAGGTAGTTCTGTTGTAGATGTAGAGAATACAGCTGGTTATGGTGCAGGAGCTATTATTGCTTTTTATACTTCTGCAAGTGAAAAAAATGGGCAAATTCAGTGTATGGCTTACAGTAAAGATAATGGGTATACTTATACTAAATATGAAAAGAACCCTATTCTGACTCCTTTTGATGGGATAAAAGATTTTCGTGATCCCAAGGTCTTTTGGTATAATCCTGAAAAGAAATGGATTATGATTGTTTCTGCTGATAAAGAAATGCGCTTTTATGCTTCGTACAATTTAAAGGATTGGACATATCTTAGTGCGTGGGGAGAAGGATATGGTGTGCAACCTCGTCAATTTGAATGCCCAGACATGGTCCAATTACCAGTTAATGGTAATAAGGATTATATGAAATGGGTTATGATTGTCAATGTAAATCCTGGTTGCTATTTTGGGGGAAGTGCTACACAATATTTTGTAGGCAATTTTGATGGGACGAAGTTTGTCTGTGATAGTCCTAAAGAGACAGTAAAATGGCTGGATTGGGGAAAGGACCATTATGCAACAGTTTGTTTTTCAAATACTTGTGATAGGGTTATTGCAATACCTTGGATGAGTAATTGGCAGTATGCAAACATCGTTCCTACAAAACAGTTTCGTAGTGCTAATGCCTTGCCTCGTGAGTTAGGGTTGTATGAACAAGATGGTGAATTTTATGTATCAATAACTCCTGTAAAGGAAGTACGTGATATACGTAAAGAAGTGAGGGAGATATCTACATTTATGGTTGATACCGAGTATCATGTGGATACATTGTTGAATGAGAATAGTGGGGCCTATGAAATTGAAATGCAGTTTGTCAATGGTACAGCAAATATAATGGGGTTTAAACTATTTAATGAAAAAGGTGAAGAGGTTGATATTTACTTAGATTTATTAGAAAGTAGATTAGTAATGGATCGCACGAAGAGTGGTATTGTTGATTTTGGTCGTAATAGTCAATCTCATATACTTGAAACCCATGATAAACGTATGAAAACTTCGATTAATTATATCGATGATTTTGCTCTTGCTACTTGGGGGCCTATAGTAAAAACAATGAGCCATACTTTAAATATATTTGTTGATAAGTGTTCTGTTGAGATTTTCCTTGATGGTGGTAAGGTAGCTATGACTAATTTGGTTTTCCCTAATGAGCCATATAATCGTATGAGTTGTTATGCAAAAGGTGGAAGCTACAAAGTGAATAATTGCAGAATTTACAGATTAGGATTTTAAAAAATAGGATATAATTATGCAAAAAACGAATTCCTTGGCAAAGCTCTTTCCGGTCATGCTTTGCTTCTTCGCCATGGGCTTTGTGGATTTGGTGGGCATCGCCTCCAACTACGTGAAGGCCGACTTGAACCTGACCGACTCGCAAGCCAACATATTCCCGTCTCTGGTGTTCTTCTGGTTCCTCATCTTCTCCGTACCTACGGGTATGCTGATGAACCGCATCGGACGCAAGAAGACGGTGCTTCTCAGCCTTGTCATCACGTTTGCCTCTTTGCTTCTCCCGGTTTTCGGAGACGGCTATGTGCTGATGCTGCTCTCGTTCTCATTGCTGGGCATCGGCAATGCGCTGATGCAAACGTCGCTCAACCCGCTGCTTTCCAATATCGTAAGCGGCGAGCGGCTGGCAAGTTCGCTCACCTTCGGACAGTTTGTAAAAGCCATTGCTTCGTTTCTGGCTCCATACATCGCCATGTGGGGAGCTACGCAGGCCATTCCGTCTCTGGGCATGGGCTGGAGGGTACTGTTCCCGGTCTATATGGTCATTGCGGTGATTGCCATTCTCTGGCTGAGCGGTACTTCCATCCGTGAGGAAAAGGAAGAGGGACGCCCTTCCACCTTCGGGGAGTGCCTCGCCCTGCTGGGCAAGCCGTTTATCTTTCTCTGCTTCTTGGGCATCATGTGCCATGTGGGCATTGATGTAGGTACGAATACCACAGCGCCCAAAATCTTGATGGAGCGTCTGGGCATGACGCTGGCCGATGCCGGCTTTGCCACCAGCCTTTACTTCATTTTCCGCACGGCGGGTTGCTTTCTCGGAGCCTTCATCCTTCAGAAGATGGCTCCCCGAACCTTCTTCGGCATCAGCGTGTTATGTATGTTGGCGGCGATGGTAGGGTTGTTCGTTTTCCATGAAAAGACAATGATATACATTTGCATTGCCCTTATCGGTTTCGGCAATTCGAACATCTTTCCGGTTATCTTCTCCCAAGCGTTGCTTGCTATGCCACAAAAGAAGAACGAGGTTTCCGGCTTGATGATTATGGGGCTCTTCGGCGGTACGGTATTTCCGATAGCAATGGGCTTGGCAAGTGATGCTGTAGGACAAAGCGGTGCCGTGGCTGTGATGACGGTAGGGGTAGTGTACTTGTTCTTCTATATGCTGCGTATGAAGCGGTAATCTTTGTTCGCAGGCTGCGGATACATATCCCAAGGCTGCGGATATCTGTCCCAAGGTTGCGGATGTCTATCCCAAGCCTTGGGATAGAGATAATCCTTAGTTCTTAGAGACTTTTTAATAGATAATTGGCAACTTTTCATTCTATAGTTAGGAACTTTTTTATTAGGTTTGCAGTGGGTAGGACATTGAGTTTGCCGTGAATAAAATATATCATTCATTAAACAATATAATATTATGAATAAGATAATAGTAGGTATGGGCGAGGCTTTGTGGGACTGCCTCCCCGAAGGAAAGAAGATAGGCGGTGCTCCGGCAAACTTTGCTTACCATGCATCGCAGTTTGGTTTCGACAGCCGTGTGGTCAGTGCCGTAGGTGCCGATGCGGATGGGGACGAGATTCTGGATGTGTTCGCCCGGAAGGGGCTGCGCACGCAGATTGAGCGCGTGCCTTACCCCACGGGAACGGTGCAGGTGACGCTCGATGCCGTGGGCGTGCCGTGCTATGAGATAAAAGAAGGCGTGGCCTGGGACAACATTCCCTTTACCGACGAACTGAAGCGTCTGGCACTGAACACGCGTGCCGTATGTTTCGGCTCTTTGGCGCAACGCAGTGAAACAAGCCGCATCACCATCAACCGTTTTCTCGACACGATGCCCGATGCGGAGGGGCAACTGAAGATATTCGACATCAATCTCCGCCAAGGGTTCTATACCAAAGAGATACTCTGCGAATCCATGCGCCGCTGCAACATCCTCAAGATAAACGATGAGGAACTGGTGACCATCAGCCGTATTTTCGGCTACCCGGGCATCGACTTGCAGGACAAATGCTGGATTCTGCTGGCCAAGTATAACCTGAAGATGCTTATCTTGACTTGTGGAACGAACGGCAGCTATGTGTTCACTCCGGGAGTGGTTTCCTTCCAGGAGACACCCAAGGTACCGGTGGCGGACACCGTTGGAGCCGGTGACTCGTTCACGGCAGCCTTCACCGCTGCCATTCTCAGCGGGAAGCAGGTGCCCGATGCCCATAAACTGGCGGTGGAAGTCTCTGCCTATGTATGTACCCAGAGCGGTGCCATGCCGGAATTGCCGGACGCCTTGAAAGAAAGGCTGGCATAGATTTTTCTTATTCTTTTCACATTTTTCGCTATCTTTGCTCATCTGCAATCTTAAATCAGAGGAAAGTGAAGATGAGACAGCATAACCTTCGGATTTTATTCTTTTTGCTCGTGCTTTGGGGAGTGGCGGTTGCCTGCTCCCGGCGCGAGGCACGTTTCCGTATCGGCGTTTCCCAATGTAGCGAGGATGAATGGCGGCGCCAGATGAACAGTGAGATACTCCGTGAAGCCCATTTCTACGGAGATGTGGAGGTGGACATCCGTACTGCCGTCGACGATAATGACCGTCAGGCAAAAGACATTCGTGAACTGATAGCCGAAGGGGTAGACCTGCTGATTGTGGCCCCTAATGAAGCCACTCCGATAACTCCGGTTGTGGAGGAGGCATACAACCGGGGCATTCCGGTGATTGTAGTGGACCGTAAAATCCTTTCGGACAAATACACGGCCTACGTCGGTGCAGACAACTACGAGATAGGGAAAGCTGTGGGAGAGTATGTGGCCAATGTGCTGCACGGGCAGGGAGATGTGGTGGAAATCTCCGGTTTGGTGGGCTCTACACCTGCCGTAGACCGTCATCAGGGATTTGTGAAGGCTATATCCGCTTATCCCGGTATCCGGTTGCTGGCCGCTGTAGACGGTGCCTGGTTGCAACTCAAGGCCGGAGAGAAAATGGATACCCTGCTGAGCCGCTTTCCGCATATCGACCTGGTGTATGCGCAGAATGACCGTATGGCGGCCGGAGCCTATGCTGCCGCTGCCCGCAAGGGGCGGGAGAAGGAAATGCGGTTCATCGGCATAGACGCCCTGCCCGGCAAAGACTACGGAGTGGAGAAAGTGCTTGCCGGCGAACTGGATGCCACGTTTATATATCCTACCGGTGGCGACCGCGTGATGCAGATTGCCATGGATATCCTGAACAAGCGTGATTTTCCCCGTGAAACTATCCTGGGCACTTCCGTCGTTGACCGCGACAATGCTCTCATCATGAAGATGCAGACCGCCCACATCGGCACCCTGGATGGAAAGATAGAAACCCTGAACGGAAAGATAAACCAGTATTTAGCCAGTTATGCCACGCAGCAGGTTGTCTTGTACGGCAGTCTGTCCGCCCTATTGTTGCTGGTCGGCTTGTTGGTGGCTGTCTACCTCTCCTTGCGTGTCAAGAATCGGTTGAACCGTGAGCTGTCCATGCAGAAAAAGAAATTGGAGGAACAGAAAACCCAGTTGATACAGCAGAAGGAACTGTTGGAAGTACAGAAGTCGCAGTTGGAACAGCTTTCCCATGAACTGGAGGAGGCTACGCATGCCAAGCTGGTGTTCTTCACGAATATTTCGCATGATTTCCGTACTCCGCTGACATTGATAGCCGATCCCATAGAGCAGCTTCTTGCCAACCGCACCCTCGACGGACAGCCGCGCCAGCTCCTCGAGCTGATGAAAAAGAATGTGCATATCCTGCTTCGCCTGGTCAACCAGATACTTGATTTCCGAAAGGTGGAGAACGGGCGCATGGAGCTCCATCTCGAACCTTTTGATTTGCTCGACAGTTTCCGGGGCTGGAACGACTCTTTCCGCATGGCGTTGCTGAAGAAACATATTGCTTTCAGCTTTGAGGCATCTTCCGATACGGACTTCCGGATGATGGCGGATGCAGAGAAGATGGAGCGCATTTACTTCAATCTCTTCTCCAATGCCGTGAAGTATACGCCGGAGAACGGGAAAATCACCGTACGGTTGTTAAAGTCGGAACAGAACTACAGTCTGTCCGTCTTCAATTCCGGCAGTTACATTTCTTCGACCGATGTGGAAGCTATCTTCGAGCGCTTCTATCAAGTGGACGGGCATCAGGCCGGTACCGGTATCGGACTGGCGCTGGTACGTGCCTTTGTAGAGATGCATGGTGGTAACATTGCGGCACGCAGTGACGAGAAAGGCACTACTTTCACTGTCACTTTCCCGCAGCAGGATGTTTCGCAGTACCATCCCACTATAGTGACGTTGCCTGCTGAAGAGAAGGACGTGTCGTCTACCCTGATAGATACGGAAGTGAAGGCAGGCGAAGAGGTGGTTGAGGCTGATTGTCCTACTGTGCTGGTAATTGACGATAATGCGGATATCCGCAGCTATGTGAAGTCGCTGTTGTCGAACGAATTCCGTGTATTGGATGCGGCGGACGGGGCAGAGGGTATCAGGCTGGCCATGAGGTATGTGCCGGATGTGATTATCTCGGATGTAATGATGCCCGGTATGGATGGTGTGGAATGTTGCCGCCGTTTGAAGAGCGAGTTGCAGACATGCCATATCCCGGTGATTCTGCTGACGGCCTGCTCGCTGGACGAACAGCGTATCCAGGGCTATGACGGCGGTGCCGATTCTTATATTTCCAAGCCGTTCAATTCGCAGCTGCTCTTGTCTCGTGTCCGCAATCTCATTGCAAACCGCCGCCAGTTGAGGCAGTTCTTCGGAGATAACCAGACTATTGAGAAGGAAACCATCAGTGATTTGGATAAGGGTTTCGTCTCCCGCTTCAAATCGCTTGTCGAGGAGAGGATGAAAGATGCGGAACTCAATGTGGAGGATTTGGGACGGAATATGGGTATGAGCCGTGTGCAGCTTTACCGTAAGCTGAAATCGCTGACCAACTATTCGCCGAATGAGCTGCTGCGCCAGATGAGGTTGAAAAAGGCTGCCTCACTGCTTGCCTCCTCTGATATGACAGTAGCGGAGATTGCTTATGAAGTGGGCTTTTCGTCACCTTCCTATTTCACAAAATGCTATAAGGAACAGTTTGGGGAGAGCCCTACCGAGTTTCTGAAAAGAAGGGGATAACTATTGCCTATCCCCTTGTTCTTAATACACGTTTGTTTACTTCTGTTTGATGATACCGGAACTTATTTCAGTATTTGGGGCAGGTTTTCTCTTCCCCAGAAGTAGTAAACACAGATTCCAATCCAGCTTGTGAGCAGGATGATGATTGCGACCAAGAGCTTCTTTACTCCGTCTACCGGCCATCTCATGATTTCGAGTACAGCCTTGACTGCAAGGACCACCCCAATAACCCAAATAATAAATCCGATCATAACTTTTTGATATTTAATGTTTTTATTTAAAACAAATAGAGGCTGCATCCAGTTCGGGAACAGCCTCTATTTTCTATTTAGTAATTAAGGAATTACTCTGTAACTTCAGCGCCCCAGTTTTCTTTGGAAAGACGCTTGTAGCTGTTGTAGCGCCATTTAGCGTTTTCTTCGGCGGCCTTGAACAGCTCTTCGGCTTCCTGCGGATATTGCTTCATTACGGATGCGTAACGAACTTCACCCTTCAGGAAGTCTTGGAATCCGCTCCAATCCGGTTCCTTGCTATCCAGCGTGAACGGATTCTTGCCTTCGGCTTCCAAAGCCGGGTTGTAACGCCACAAGTGCCAGTAACCGCACTTAACGGCCTTTTCCTCTTCTGCCTGGCTCTTGCCCATGCCTGCCTTCAGACCGTGGTTGATACACGGAGCGTAAGCGATGATGAGTGACGGGCCGGGATATGCTTCTGCCTCGCGGATAGCCTTCAAGGTTTGAGCCTGGTCGGCACCCATAGCGATTTGAGCAACATATACATAACCGTAAGTAGTAGCCATCAGACCGAGGTCTTTCTTACGTACGCGTTTACCGGCAGCGGCAAACTTGGCGATGGCGCCTACCGGAGTAGCCTTGGAAGACTGACCACCTGTATTGGAGTAAACCTCAGTATCCAGTACGAGGATGTTGACGTCCTTACCGCTTGCAATTACATGGTCGAGACCACCGTAACCGATGTCGTAAGAGGCACCGTCACCACCGATAATCCACTGGCTGCGTTTAACCAGGTATTGAGACAGACCGGCGATAGTCTTGCAGCTGTCGCATTTGTCTTTGGCTGCTTCTACCATCGGGATGATCTTTTCGGCCAGTTCCTTGGTCTTGTCTGCATCGTACATGTTTTCAATCCAAGCCTGGAATACTTCTTTGTATTCAGCCGGAGTTCCTTCTGCTGCGATGGCATCTTCCATAGCCTTCACGATACGTGCGCGCATCTTTTCGTTGGCAAGCTCCATACCCAAACCGAATTCGCAGAAGTCCTCGAACAATGAGTTTGCCCAAGCAGGACCGTGACCCTTTTCGTTCTTGGTATAAGGAGTAGAAGGTACTGAACCGGAGTAGATGGAAGAACATCCTGTTGCGTTGGCTACCATTTCGCGGTCACCGAACAACTGGGAAATCAGTTTAACGTACGGAGTTTCACCACAACCGGAGCAAGCGCCTGAGAACTCGAACAACGGAGTAGCGAACTGGGAGTTCTTCACGTTGGCCTTGATGTCAACCAAGTGTTGTTTGCTTTTCACGTTTTCAGCACAGTAGGTCCAGTTAGCAGCTTCCGGCAATTGGCTTTCGAGGTGTTTCATAGTCAGAGCCTTGCCACCCTTCTTCGGGTTGCCCGGACAAACATCGGCACAGTTGCCGCAACCCAGACAGTCGAGAACGTCTACTTGAATACGGAATGTCATACCGTCAAATGCTTTACCTACAGCCTTCAGTTGAGTGAAGTTGGCACCCTTCTGCTCTTCAGCATTGAGTACGAACGGACGGATGGAAGCGTGAGGACAAACGTATGCACACTTGTTACACTGGATACAGTTTTCAGCGTTCCATTCGGGAACGAATGCAGCTACACCACGTTTCTCATATTTGGCAGTACCTTGTTCCCAAGTACCGTCTTCAATACCCTTGAATGCAGATACCGGCAATAAGTCACCGTCTTGTGCGTTGATAGGACGAACCACTTCGTTGATGAATGCAGGATCGTTGTTTTCAGCCTTGGCGTCGTCTGCCAAATTGGCCCAAGCCGGGTCAACGGTCAGTTGCTTGTATTCGCCGCCACGGTCAACTGCTGCGTAGTTCTTGTTGACAACGTCTTCACCCTTCTTGCCGTAAGACTTAACGATGAACTTCTTCATCTGTTCTACAGCCAGGTCAACCGGAATAACGCCGGTGATACGGAAGAATGCGGATTGCAGGATGGTGTTGGTACGGTTGCCCAAACCGATTTCTTGTGCAATCTGAGTAGCATTGATATAGTAAACAGTGATATTGTTCTGTGCAAAGTACTTCTTCACCTTGTTAGGCAGGTTCTTGGCCAGCTCTTCGCCTTCCCAGATGGTGTTCAGCAAGAAAGAGCCGTTCTTACGCAAGCCGCGGGTTACGTCGTACATGTGCAGGTAAGCCTGAACGTGGCAAGCCACGAAGTTAGGCGTGTTTACCAGGTATGTAGAGCGGATAGGAGTATCACCGAAACGCAGGTGTGAGCAGGTGAAACCGCCTGATTTCTTGGAGTCGTAAGAGAAATAAGCCTGGCAGTGCTTGTCGGTATTGTCACCGATAATCTTCACAGAGTTCTTGTTGGCACCTACTGTACCGTCAGCGCCCAAACCGTAGAATTTGGCTTCGAACATGCCTTCGCCGCCCAATGCGATTTCTTCTTCCTGGGGCAGAGAAGTGAAGGTAACGTCGTCTACGATACCGATAGTGAAGTGGTTCTTCGGCATCGGCATAGCCAGGTTCTTGTAAACGGCGAGGATTTGTGCGGGAGTAGTGTCCTTGGATCCCAAACCGTAACGGCCGCCTACGATAACCGGAGCATTCTCTGCACCGTAGAAGCAGTCTTTTACGTCGAGGTACAACGGTTCGCCGTTAGCACCCGGTTCTTTCGTACGGTCCAGTACGGCAATCTTCTTGGCTGTCTTGGGAACGGCGGCAAGGAAGTGCTTGGCAGAGAACGGACGATACAAGTGGACGGCAACCAAACCTACCTTTTCGCCATTGGCAACGAGGTGGTCGATAGCTTCGCGGGCAGCTTCTGTTACAGAACCCATGGCGATGATAACGCGTTCTGCATCTTCTGCACCATAGTAATCGAACAAACCGTACTTGCGGCCTGTGATTTTGGAAATCTCGTTCATGTATTCCTCAACGATAGCCGGAACTGCTTCATAGTAGTTGTTGCAAGATTCACGGTGTTGGAAGAAGTGGTCAGGATTTTCGGCCATACCACGGGCAACCGGGTTCATCGGGTTCAATGCACGTGCGCGGAATTCAGCCAAAGCTTCCTGGTCGATAAGCGGAGCGAGGTCTTCGTTCTCCAGCATTTCAATCTTTTGGATTTCGTGAGAAGTACGGAAACCGTCGAAGAAGTTGACAAACGGAACACGGCTCTTGATAGTAGCCAAGTGAGCTACACCGGCCAAGTCCATAACTTCCTGTACAGAGCCTTCGGCCAACATGGCAAAACCGGTCTGACGGGTAGACATTACGTCCTGGTGGTCACCGAAGATACACAGTGCATGGCTTGCCAATGTACGTGCTGATACGTGGAATACACAAGGCAGGAATTCACCGGCAATCTTGTACATGTTAGGGATCATCAGCAACAGACCTTGTGAAGCTGTGTAAGTGGTAGTCAGCGCACCGGCTTGCAGAGAGCCGTGAACGGCACCTGCAGCACCGCCTTCTGACTGCATTTCCTGTACCAATACTGTTTCGCCGAAGATGTTCTTGCGACCTGCGGCAGCCCATTCGTCTACGTATTCAGCCATCGTAGAAGAGGGGGTGATGGGGTAGATGGCAGCTACTTCGGAGAACATATACGAGATATGTGCAGCAGCCTGGTTACCATCACAAGTAATGAATTTCTTCTGTTTAGTCATAACTAAATTGAATTATTTATTTAAGTGAAAAAATCTCTCTCTTAATACAAGAAACCGAATAACCAGAGAGGTATTTGGTTGCCTCGGCCTATTTCCGCCTTATGCAGTACATAAGTAACTCCCGGATTATTCTTTATCTTTGTTCCTTCCGGACAAATCTTGAAAGGCATCACCTCATCTACCATGAATGAGATGTTCTTGTCGCCCTTGTTCACTTTGTGGTCCTTCCACATTGTGTTGGCAAAGAAAGTGTCCAATACGTCTTGCTCTTCCACCTTGACGGGATAGATGGAATACATCAGATTTGAATTGTGCATCATTATCTTCGACGGCTTCTTGGGGAATTCTTCTCCCTTCGGATAGACCATATTGATGAGCCGTGCGTCTGCCAGATACTTGATGTAATTCATTACTGTGGCGCGGGAGGTCTGTATGTCGTTTGCCAGTTGGCTGACATTCGGCGCTTTCGGCCCGTCCACGGCCAACAAATATAGTAATTTCTTTATCTTCGAAAGGTATTTCAGCTCAATTTGTTTGATGAGCAGGATATCCACTTCCACCATCATGTTCATCGTCTTGAGCAGATTCTCCGAAAAGTTACGCTTTTCAAGGAAGAATGGGTAGAAGCCGTGGTGCATATAGTCCTGCATGTAGTCCAATGGACGTACTTTGGAGAGGATGCCTTTGGCTATCTGTTCGTGGTTGCTCAGGATTTCTTCCAGCGGATAGGCATGGAACTTCATGCCCGTCTGCAAGTTCAGGTATTCGCGGAAGGAGAAGCCGCGCAGGTTGTAGCTTTTCACAATGTCGCGCAACTCCAGATTCTCTTCTTTCAGGCGCATTACGGAGGAACCGGTGAATACGATTTTCAAGTTGGGGAAACGGTCGTAGCATATGCGCAGCTCCTTGCTCCACTCCGGGTATTTGAATACTTGGTCTATCAACAGTACTTTTCCTCCGCGGCGCTGGAATTCGGCGGCGAACTCCACGATGCCATGTCCGGAGAAGTAGAAGTTGTTCATGTTGATGAAGAGGCAGGAGCGGTCTGTGCCGAATTTCTCTTTGGCATATTGCAGCAAGAAAGTAGTCTTACCTACGCCTCTTGTGCCTTTGATACCGATAAGACGGTCATTCCAGTCTATTTCGTCCATTAGGTCGCGGCGTACGGGGGCATTGGTATGCTCTACGAGATAAGCGTGTGTACGGTAAAATGCTTCCATGCTTTAAATTCGGTTTATCGGGCGACAAATATACGGCTTTTTTATAGATTTGCAAAGTAGAGATGGCAAAATATTATATAACTTTGCACTCTCATACAAAACGTGAGTAATTGGCTAACATTTGAAAGATGGAACTTTATGTGTTCAATCCTGATGCAGATATGGCATTGGGAAATAACGAAGAAAATTATATGGCGCCCGCTACCATCCGCCGTATGGCTGAAGACCTGGCTTTGTTACCGGTTTGGTATGCCCGGCCGGGTAGTGGGATATTGGCCCCTTCTGCTTATAATGCAGATTATCTGAAACGGATGCAACAGTTGTTCCGGCTGGATGTGCATTTGGTGACAGAGCCGGAGCTGCCCGATTATGCTGATGTGCGGGTAATGCCTTGGGGATGGAATCCCGCTATCCGTAAACGGATGTTGAAAGGCGGTGTCCTGGAAAGGAATCTTCCTACACCGGATGCTTTGGACAAGTATCGTATGAAAGCTGCCCGTAGTAACGCTTTGGCTTTTCGTGCACTTTTCTATTCCAATAAAATAGATTATACTTGTGGTGACGGTTGTTGCTTGGTGGAGGCTGATGGTGGAACTACGGCTATCTCTCCGGATATTATTGGTCGTTACAAGGAGGGATGTGTGTTTAAATCACTTTGGTCGGGAAGTGGGAAGGGATTGTGTTGGTGCCGTCATGGCTTTACGAAAAATGTTTCCGATTGGTGTAGTAGGGCGCTGAAAGAAAATGGAGGTTTTGTGATGGAGCCTATATTTGATAAGGTGGAAGATTTTGCCATGGAATTTTATTCGGATGGCCGGGGAAAGCTTCTTTTTGTCGGCTATTCCCGTTTTGTTACGGATGACAAAGGGGCATATCGTGGTAATATCCTTACTTCGGATGAGCAAGTGGAGGAATGGATTCAGCAATATGTACCCTTTGAAGCATTTGTACGCATACGCAATATGATGCAGAAAGCATTGGAAACGAGTTATGCTACATCTTATATGGGTTTCTTGGGTGTGGACATGATGGTCTGCCGTCAGAAGGAAGGGCATCCGTATGCCATCAACCCCCATGTCGAAATAAATCTACGGATGAATATGGGAATCGTTTCCCATGTGCTTAGTGATCATTTCATTGTCCCCGGTGGGGAGGGACGTTTCTCCATCGATTGCTTTCCGACCCATGAAGCTTTGATGGAGCGGCATGAGCAGGATGCGCAAAGTTATCCGCTGGTGGTGAAGGACGGCAGGGTTGTTTCCGGCTATCTGCCTCTGGTTCCGGTCACTCCGAAGAGCCGTTACCGGGCTTTTGTCTGTGTCACTGCTGCTGAATAGCTTTGCTTTCGTTTCCGCAACGGTCTATGGCTGTCACGGCAAAATATTTTCGGGCAGTCCACGGGCGGATGGGGACATAGGTATATTCCGTGCCTTGTACTCGTTGTGCCAGGATATTCTCCGGATTGGAGGTATCTACGGGATAGGTGTCCGAACCGTAGACTACATACATCGGAGCATTCCGCTTGTCATTATCCGTGGCGGGTTGCCAGCTTAGTTTCCAATAGCCGTTTTCCGGTGTTTCCACCGTGAGTCCGGAGGGAGGTGTAGGAGCTACATTGTCTATCCACGGCATGGCGGGCAGCAGGGCCGGGGCGGTATAGAAGTCTTCTTCCAGCGCATCATAAAGCCCTTGTGTATTGTCCATCAGATACTTCACGCGGTAGTGTGCCTCGCCCGCCAGACCGTGGGCGCGGATAAAGTGCATCTGCCGTTCAATCTCGTCCAGCGTCCAGTTCCCTTCGCTGGGGTCGAGGAAGTAGATGCCCAGACCGGGAATGATTTGGCGTCCGTTGCTTTGTTCCTGCCAGTCGAGGGCAAAGGGATAGAAATGATTGCCACGGAAATAGAGCATCGGATAAATCTGGTCCTGGATGCCCTCGCCCAGCCAACCCTGCACGTCTTGATAGACGGTGTGGAAGGCATTCCAGCCACGGGAGGGGTAGCGGGAAGTGTCTTTGTATTTTCCTACCGGGCAGGTGCTGACCTTTACCCAGGGTTTCATGGCTTTTACACCTTTATATATATAGCGTACTATTTCCGTCAGGTTGTCTCTGCGCCATTGGGCAAGGCTGCGTCCTTTGCTGTATTTGCGGTAGTCGTAGCTGTCGGGAAAACGGGGGGCGTTTTCCGGATAGCGCAGGTAGTCGAAGTGTACCCCGTCTACATCGTAGCGTTCCACCACTTCGCGGACAAGGCTCATCAGGTATTCCTTGGTTTGCGGATGTCCGGGATTCAAGAAGTATTCGCGTTTGTAGGGTACGCAGATGGCGCGTCTCTTCTTGGTGACCGACTCTTTGCCGAGGGCTGCCACATGCTTGCGGTTGCCCAGAGGAATGGTCACCATCCAGGCATGGCACTCCATGCCGCGCTTGTGGCATTCGGCTATGGCAAAAGCCAGCGGGTCGTAGCCGGGGTCGCCGCCCACCTTTCCGGTCAGTATGGAGTTGTAGGGTTCGATGGCTGATTTGTAGAGGACATCTCCCCGTGTACGGGTCTGGAACAGTACGGTGTTGAAGTTGGCGGCTTTCAGTCTGTCCAATATTTCAATCAGTTCGGCCTGCTGCTTGCGGATGCTTTCGGGCGAAGTGGCGCGTGTCTGCGGCCAGTCCAGCCCATAGACGGCGGTTATCCAGGCGGCACGTACTTCATGTTTGGGCGGTTGTGCGGCAAGCGGCAGCAAGATGGCTATATATAGTAAAATGGAAATAATTCGTTTCATTTTTCTCTTTTCTTCTTTATTTCTATCATTTTTCTCGGCGAAGATAAGCAAAACACCCGATTATTTTGTGCTGTTTACTTGGAAACTGTTACATTTGCATAGATTAAAGATATTAACACGCCATGATTACATTTACGCTTTGCCTGCTGGCGTTGATAGCCGGCTATTTTATCTACGGACGCTTCATAGAACGCGTCTTCGGTCCCGATGACCGCAAAACACCTGCCCTTACAAGAGCCGATGGTGTGGATTACATTCCACTGCCTACTTGGAAGATTTTCATGATACAGTTTCTTAATATAGCCGGACTGGGACCTATCTTCGGCGCCATCATGGGAGCCAAGTTCGGCACGGCATCCTATCTGTGGATTGTACTTGGCAGTATCTTTGCCGGTGCTGTGCACGACTATCTTGCCGGTATGCTCTCCTTGCGGCATGACGGGGAAAGCCTGCCGGAAATCATCGGACGTTATCTGGGGTTGACCACCAAGCAGGTGATGCGTGGCTTCACCGTTGTCCTGATGATATTGGTGGGAGCCGTCTTTGTGGCAGGCCCTGCCGGACTGCTTGCCAAGTTGACTCCCGAAAGTCTGGATGCCACTTTCTGGATTATTGTAGTATTTGCTTATTATATTCTGGCTACCTTGTTGCCGGTAGATAAGATTATCGGCAAGATATATCCGTTGTTTGCCATAGCCTTGCTGTTTATGGCTGTCGGTATTTTGGTGATGCTCTATGTCAACCATCCCGCGCTGCCCGAAATATGGAACGGCTTGCAGAATACACATCCCAATGCTGCCTTGTTGCCTATCTTCCCTATTATGTTTGTCAGTATAGCTTGTGGTGCAATCAGTGGTTTTCATGCTACTCAAAGTCCTCTCATGGCACGCTGCATGACAAGTGAACGATACGGACGCCCTGTCTTCTACGGAGCCATGATAACCGAAGGCATCGTAGCTTTGATTTGGGCTGCCGCCGCCACTTACTTTTTCCATCAGAATGGCATGGAAGAGACGAATGCCTCCATTATCGTAGATGCCATTACAAAAGACTGGCTGGGCGCCGTAGGTGGAGTATTGGCTATTCTGGGTGTCATTGCCGCCCCTATTACCAGTGGTGATACGGCTTTCCGTTCGGCACGTCTTATCGTGGCTGATTTCTTGGGAATGGAACAAAAATCCATGCGTAGTCGTTTATATATCTGCATACCGATGTTCCTGGTGGCCATCGGGTTGTTGCTTTACAGCCTGCGCGACAAGGATGGCTTTGATATGATTTGGCGCTATTTTGCTTGGGCCAACCAGACTTTGTCTGTTTTCACCTTGTGGGCAATTACCGTTTATCTGGTGCGTGAGAAAAAAGGGCATTATTTTTATATCACCTATTTTCCCGCATTGTTCATGACGGCTGTATGCACCACTTATATTTGCATTGCTCCCGAAGGACTCGGACTTCAGCCGCAGTATGCGCTGCCGATAGCTCTTTTGGCTGCTGTATTGGCCGGCTTCTGGTTTAATATCTGGTATTTCAAGACGACTAAAAAACTTTGGTAATGAAAAAAATAAAGAAATCTACCGGGCTTACGTTGGCCCTGCTTATTTACGTTTCTGCTACTGCCGCTTATTTCCTTCCCCGCAATACGGAAATCAGCGATACTGAGAAGTATGTCACTGTAGCTGCCTCGTATCTCATTGTATTTGTGTTGTGGCTGGTACTTCGCAAGAAGGAGGCGCTGCAACGCAAACGATTCGAAGAAGACAATAAACAACATTGATTATTCACTCAAAAAACAGAACAAGATGAAAAAACTGGCATTATTCGTTTGCTTGCTTGTTGTCACAGTGGCAGCTCAGGCACAGTTTGAAAAAGGTAAGTGGATTTTGAATCCGTCCATCACCGGTTTGGAATTCTCTCATGACACGGGAACCGACAAGACAAGTTTCGGGCTTGAAGCCAAAGGAGGTGCTTTCCTGCTCGACAATGTGGCTTTGCTGGTGCATGCCGGAGCTGCTTGGAATTCCGGAGGGTCTGACCTCGATGTCTATACGTTGGGTGTAGGCGGACGTTATTATTTCGACAAGATTGGCGTGTATCTGGGTGCCGATGTCAATGTAGACCGTTGGGACTGGGGACATGATTTGGATGATACCAAGTTCTCTTTCGGTCTGGAAGCCGGTTATGCTTTTTTCCTGACGCGTACGGTGACCATCGAACCTGCCGCTTATTGGAATATTAACGACGACCGTTCTAAATTCGGCCTGAAGGTAGGTTTCGGATTCTATTTCTAATCTCATTTTGCTACTCCTCCACAGAGTTTGTTTTTGCAAAACATCTGTCATGCTATCACGCGAGGGGGGGTATTCGCCTGACTACAAATGGCTTGTCGCGTGATAGATGGGTGTGATAGATAAATATTCTTACAAGTATCTATCACGCCCATTTTCGTTCCCATTCCGATTGTACTGCATACGTCTTTCATTGATGCTATTATCTTAGTTATCAGCTCTTTCTTACTGCAAAGTCCTGCCAACTTTTTGCAATGCCACTGCAAAGGTGTTGCAGTATCACTGCAAAAGGAATGCAGTGACTTTGCAGTGGCGATACAGTGCCGATTTAGCCGTTATCTTTCCTTTTCTCATGCCGCTATTGCATGTATTCCTTCTATAGTCTTACGAAATTAGGAGTTTTCTTTTTGATTGTGATTGCAGGAATGAGTATATTTGTATCTGATGCTATGAACTTGAAATACAAAATGCCATGAACAGAGTTTGTTTTCTCCTATTGCTTTGCTGCTTGTCATCTTGCCGAATGAATAAAACGGAACGTGTGGAAACGCTTGAAGATTCCGTAGGTACAGTAAGGATAGGCCAATGGATGGGAGAAAAAATAGTGAGCGATAGCCTCAAGATAGGGATTGCGGATGATGGTGACTGCTTGCAAAGGCAATTGCTTGCCATTCACGAAGAACTAGGAAAAAGATTGAATAATACACCATATATACACATTCAGAGGAATGTGACCGGATATGGGGTGGGGTTGCATTGCATCGATATAGATTTGATGGTGAATACTCCCGAGCGGCGGAAAGAGTTCCGGGAGAAAATAATGGACTCCCCCGTTTTCTGTTTTCATGGTGTAGAAGTCCCCGTCATCAACGAGAGAGTAGGCAGGAATCATATTCGTGGCATCCATATCCGTCCCGAATATCCGGTCTTTTCAACGAAAGCGACTCAGGCGACATTCATCCTCAGCAATCACAGCGGCGGAGATTTGACCTGCGGCGAGCATTACTACCTGACGTTCGAAGACGAAAAAGGTACCTGGCGGGAATTGCAGATAAACGCTGCCTTTTGGGACATCGCCTATGTGCTGCGGGATGGGGAGGAAAGGGTTATGAAAGCCTCCCTTTATCCGGATGTGCATCCCAACAAGCCGGGACGCTACCGTTACTTTTATGAGATAACCATCAGGAGGAAACCTGTCTTGATGATGGCTGAGTTTAGACTGACGGACAATGAGGAAGAATGGAGAACGGCGGAAAAGACATCTCTTCCTCCTTATGTCTCGGATGCAGGGAAGGGCGGGAGCCCACAATTGATAACGGAAGAGCCAATGGAAGAACCGGTCTATAAAGTAGTGGAAGTGATGCCCGAGTTTCCGGGAGGCATGAAAGCCTTGATGGATTTTATTCAAAAGAATGTCCGTTATCCGGAAGAAGCCCATAAGAATGGCATTCAGGGGAGAGTTATTGTCAGCGTGGTGATTGACGAGAATGGTCGTGTGGTGGACCCCGTTATTATGCGCAGCAGGTATCCTGCCTTGGATGAGGAAGCATTACGGATTGTAGGATTGATGCCACAATGGAAGCCGGGGATGCAGCAAGGTAAAGCCGTGAAGGTGGAATTTACTTTTCCGGTTACTTTTAAATTGGAGTAGTGGCACCCGGTAAGATTAAGCACAAAGACACGGAGGCATGGAGTTTTATTCTTTTTCCTTGAATTTAATATCTCTGTGTCTCCGTGCCTCTGTGTTCTATTTAAGGAAGAGAGGGGTGTAATTTCTCTTGCAAGAACTGCCCCGTATAGCTTGCCGCACACTTCGCCACTTCCTCCGGTGTACCGGTAGCTACGATGTTTCCTCCTTTGTCCCCTCCTTCGGGTCCCAGGTCTATCACATGGTCCGCACATTTCACCACATCCAGATTATGTTCGATGATGACAATGCTGTGCCCGCGGCGTATCAGGGCATCGAAGGCTTCGAGCAGTTTCTTGATGTCATGGAAGTGTAGTCCGGTAGTCGGTTCATCGAAGATGAACATGGTCGGGTCCGCTTTCTCCTGGCTGAGGTAGAAGGCGAGTTTCACGCGCTGGTTCTCTCCACCGGAGAGGGTGGAGGAGGCTTGCCCCAGTTTGATATATCCCAAACCTACATCCTGCAAGGGTTGCAGCTTCTTCACAATCTTTTTCTGTCCGTGTTGCGTAAAGAATTCGATGGCTTGGTTTACGGTCATCTCCAGTACGTCGTAGATATTCATGTTGTGGAACTTCACTTCCAGCGTGTCCGCCTTGAAGCGTTTGCCGTGGCAGGATTCGCATTCCAGTACAAGGTCTGCCATGAATTGCATCTCCACAGTGATGGTGCCTTCACCCTTGCACTCCTCGCAACGGCCACCTTCGCTGTTGAAGCTGAAGTATCCGGTACTGTATCCCATCTGCTTGGCAAGTGGCTGGTCTGCCCATAGTTTACGGATTTCGTCGTAGGCCTTGATGTAGGTCACGGGATTGCTTCGCGATGACTTCCCGATAGGATTCTGGTCTACAAACTCTACATTGCGCAGGTTCTGCAAATCTCCTCCGATGGAGGTGAACTCGCCCGGGCGTTCGCTGCATTCGTCCAGCTCGCGTTTCAGGGCGCGGTAGAAGATGTCGCGCACCAGCGTACTCTTGCCCGAACCGCTGACACCGGTCACCACGGTCATTACATTCAGCGGGAAGCGTGCCTCCACACCTTTCAGGTTGTTTTCGCGGGCCCCCTTTATTTCTATATAGTTGTTCCACGGGCGACGGTGTTCCGGCAGTGGGATTGTCTCTTCCCCCAGCAGATAGCGCACGGTATAACTGTCACTGTTTTTCTGAAGGTCTTTCATGTCTCCCTGATAGACCACCTCTCCTCCCAAGCGGCCTGCTCGGGGACCGATGTCGATGATATAGTCGGCAGCACGGATAATCTCTTCATCGTGTTCCACTACCACTACCGTATTGCCCAACTGTTGCAGCTGGCGGAGCACGTGTATCAGTTTGTCCGTATCGCGGCTATGCAGGCCGATACTCGGTTCGTCAAGAATATACAGGCTGCCCACCAGACTACTTCCCAGCGAGGTGGCTAGGTTGATTCGCTGGCTTTCACCGCCGGAGAGCGAGTTGCTGAGGCGGTTCAGCGTGAGGTATCCCAAACCGACATCCAATAGGAACTGGATGCGGCTGTTGATTTCTGTCAGGATGCGGCGGGCTATGTCGGCGTCATGTGGGTCTAGCTGCAGGTTGTCGAAGAAGAGCTTCAACTCAGTGATGGGCAAATCTACCAGTTCGGAGATGTTGCGTCCTCCCACGCGTACGTAGTTTGCTTCGGGTTTCAGGCGGGTGCCGTGACATTTGGGGCAGAGCGTCTTTCCGCGGTAGCGTGCCAGCATCACACGGTATTGTATCTTGTACTGGTTTTCCTGCACCATCTTGAAGAAGGCGTTGATGCCCTCAAAGTAGGGTGTCCCTTCCCACAGCATCCGGCGTTGCTCGTCGGTCAGTTCATAATAGGGAGTGAAGATGGGGAAGTCGGCTTTCTCGGCTCCGTGTATCACCATATCCCTCCATTCGCCCATCTTTTCGCCCCGCCAGCATACTACAGCGCCGTCATAGACGGACAAGGAGCGGTCGGGTATCACGAGATGCTCGTCGATGCCGATGACTTTCCCGAATCCCTCGCATACGGGGCATGCGCCGATGGGAGAGTTGAAGGAGAACATCTGGTCGTTCGGTTCTTCGAAGGTGATGCCGTCTGCTTCGAACTTGGTGCTGAAACGATAGAGGCAGGTACTCCCGTCAGGCTGGTAGAAACGCAGTAGGCAGGCACCGTCTCCTTCGTACATGGCTGTTTCGGCCGAGTCGGTGAGGCGGCTGACGGAATCCTTTTCTGAAGAGGCTGTCATACGGTCAATCAACAGAAAAACTGTGTCTCCGGCTTTCGGCTTGTATTCGTCGATGCGCATCATTTCACCATTCACTTCCAGACGGGTGAAACCTTGCTTCATGTCTATCTCCAGTTGTTGTTGCAGCGTGCGGTCTTCGCGCAGCAATATCGGGGCGAGTACGGTATATCTGGTTCCTTCCGGATATTCCAGCATGCACTTCACGATGTCTTCCGCCGAGTGCTTCTTCACTTCCAGTCCGCTGACCGGGCTGAAGGTTTTCCCTACGCGTGCGTAGAGCAACCGCAGATATTCGTATATTTCGGTGGAGGTGCCAACGGTGGACCGCGGATTGCGGCTGCTTACTTTCTGCTCAATGGCAATGGCAGGTGGAATCCCTTTGATGAAATCGCATTCAGGCTTGCTCATACGTCCCAGAAACTGGCGGGCATAACTGCTCAAGCTCTCCACGTAGCGGCGTTGCCCTTCGGCATATAATGTATCGAAAGCAAGTGAGGATTTTCCGGAACCGGACAGTCCGGTGATGACTACGAGTTTGTTACGGGGAATCTCTACGTCAATGTTCTTGAGGTTATTGACACGGGCCCCTTTTATGATAATCGATGTATTTTCTGCCATATCTGTAGGTTGGTTCGGTGGTTTACAGAATGCAAAGATAATGTTTGCTATCCGAATTGTAACAATCAGGCAAGGCAAAAGTGGATTTATTGGGGAGGAAAGATACCCTTGGTTAAGATTTGTTATACTTTCCGCTTTTTACCGGTATACTTAGGACAAAAGAATTAATTTCGCTTTTTTAATAAAAGCTATTGACCGGAATATGAGAATAAAATCCATTTTATGCCTATGTCTTTTGTCACTGATGGTGGCAGGAGGGGCATTTGCGCAAGTGCAGACCGGGTCTGCCTATCCTAAACGTGAATTTCGTGCAGCATGGATACAGTCAGTAAACGGACAGTTCCGTGGAATGCCGACCGAAAAGCTAAAGCAGAATCTGATCGGGCAGTTGAATTCCTTGCAGAAGGCAGGAATCAACGCCATAATTTTCCAGGTACGTCCCGAAGCGGATGCTCTGTATGCTTCCAGACTGGAACCGTGGAGTCGTTTCCTTACCGGAGTGCAGGGTAAAGCGCCCGAACCTTATTGGGACCCTATGCAGTTTATGATTGATGAATGCCATAAACGTGGCATGGAGTTTCATGCATGGATTAATCCGTATCGCACGAAGACGACCTTGAAGAGTGAGTTGGCTCCCAATCATGTGTACAATATCCATCCGGAATGGTTTGTCACTTATGGCGACCAGTTGTATTTTGACCCGGCACTGCCTGAGAGCCGCCGACACATCTGCATGGTGGTGAGCGACATTGTTTCCCGTTATGATGTGGATGCTATCCATATGGACGATTACTTTTATCCTTATCCCATTAAGGGAAAGGATTTCCCCGACGATGCAAGTTTTGCACGTTTTGGTGGAGGATTCAGCAATAAAGGAGACTGGCGCCGGAGCAACGTGAATGTGCTGATTAAAAAACTGCATGAAACTATCCGTGAAATCAAGCCGTGGGTGAAGTTCGGGATTTCTCCGTTTGGTATTTACCGGAACGAAAGCAGTGACCCGCTTGGCAGTAAGACCAAAGGCCTGCAAAACTACGATGACCTTTATGCAGATGTACTGCTATGGGCCCGTGAAGGTTGGATAGACTATAATATTCCGCAGATTTATTGGCATATAGGACATCCGGTTGCCGACTATGAGACACTGGTGAAGTGGTGGGCTAGGAATACGGAAAACCGTCCCTTGTTTATCGGTCAGTCCGTAATGAATACAGTGCAGAATGCTGACCCCAAGAACCCCTCAATAAATCAGCTTCCCCGCAAGATGGCCTTGCAGCGAGCTTATCAAACCATCGGTGGCAGTTGCCAGTGGCCCGCCAGTGCAGTGATTGAGAATGCGGGCAAGTATCGCGATGCTTTGATTGCCGAATATCATAAATATCCGGCATTGCCTCCCGTTTTCGATTTTATGGATAACGAAGCTCCAGGAAAGGTGCGTAAGATGAAACCGATATGGACGGAAGACGGATATATTCTTTTTTGGACAGCACCCAAGTATAAAGAGGAGATGAATCGTGCTGTCCAGTATGTAGTTTATTGTTTTGATGCCAAAGAGAAAGTGAATATAGACGATCCTTCCCATATTGTAGCCATCACGCGTGATAATTTCTATAAACTTCCTTATGAAGACGGAAAGACAAAGTACCGCTATGTGGTGACAGCCTTGGACCGTCTGCATAATGAATCGAAATCCGTTGGAAAGAAGATTAAACTTTAAAAAGAAAATTAAGGATTAGGGATTAACGTCTAATCCTTAATCCCTAATCCCTAATCCTTAATTTCCCTCCTTAATAAAGTATCAACCCTGCTATTCCACAGGCTACAATCATTCCTATCGGGTTCAGTTTATATTTTTTGGTGCCTACAAATGCCACGAGGAAAATGAGGCAGCTGATGACGAAGGAATATGTGTCTTCTTTGGGAGAACTGAAGTTTTCCGAATTCATCAATACCAGCGCGGCTGAGGCCAGCAGACCGACCACTGCCGGGCGGAGCCCGCTGAATACCGCTTCCACGGAAGGATGTTTCTGGTATTTCAGAAAGAATTTGCTGATGGTCAGCATCAGTAGGAAAGAGGGGAGCACTACGGCAAAAGTGGCGGTAATAGATCCCCATACACTACCGGTGACAGTAAAACCTACATAGGTTGCCGAATTGATACCTATCGGACCGGGTGTCATTTGGCTGATTGCCACGATATCAGTAAACTCTTGAGGGGAAAGCCAGCCATAACGGGTGACTACTTCGCCTTGTATCATAGACAGCATGGCATATCCGCCGCCAAAGCCGAAAAGGCCGATTTTAAAGAATGTATAGAATAGCTGTAAGAAAATCATGGTTAGTGATTAATGGTTAGTGATTAATGATTAGTGTTATTGCACCTTTCATTTTTTAATTCTTTCATTTTTAATTCTTCGATGTTTCCGACGTCCGAAGGCATATCCCCCTGCACCTGCTGCAATGATAATCCAGATGGGGGAGAAGTCCAGCAGCCAGATGAGCAGTGCTGAAACCACCGGTATCCATATATTGTATCGGTTTATCCGGGCCGATTTGGCCATGCTGAATGTAGGGGCGGCAATCAATGCAACCACTGCCGGGCGGATGCCTTTGAATATACGTTCCACAATGGTGTTGTTCTTGAAGTTGTGAAAGAACAACGCTATGGCGAGGATGATGAGAAACGAAGGAAGTATGGTTCCCAATGCAGTGATTATGCTCCCTCGTATTCCCCGTAGCCGGTACCCTATAAAAATGGATATATTGACGGCAAGAATGCCCGGAGCGGACTGTGATATAGCAAGCAGGTCAATGAAATCTTCTTTGGCTATCCAGTTTCGTTTGGTTACGATTTCGTTTTCTATCAGTGGTACCATGGCATAACCGCCGCCGATGGTAAAGGCTCCTATCTTAAAGAATATGGAGAATGCTTCAAGATATATATTCATATTCAAAATGTTGTAATTTACTTTATTTCTTTATCATCTTTCCCTTCTTTCCCTCTCTTGGCATATTGGCTTGGGCTCATATCGAAATGTTTCTTGAATACTTCACGGAAATATTTCGCATCACTGAAACCGGTCAGCTCTGAAATCTCGGTGATGGTATGCTTTTGTTCTTTCAGAAGTTGGGCGGCATGTTTCAGTCGAATCAGCCGGATGTAGTCAGCCGGAGCTTGGTCGGTCAGTGCCTTTATCTTGTTGTAGAAGCTGGTTCTACTCATATTCAGCAGGTTGCAGAGCACGTCGACGTTGAAGCTTGGGTTGTCCATATTGTCTTCGACACTCTTTTTGACGGTTGCAATGAATTTCCAGTCCAAGTCGTTGGAGCAGTTGATGCAATCCGTATTGTTTTTCTCGTCGTTCAGGTCCAGGCTGGCATATTTGTGGCGCAACAGTGTCCGGTTAGTCAGTAAGTTGGCAATGTTTGCCCGCAATATACCGATATTGAAGGGTTTCACAATATATTCATCTGCTCCGCTTTGCAGTCCCTCGATGATATTCTTGTCGGTATTCAGTGCTGTGAGCAGGATGATGGGGATATGTGATGTCTCGATGTCGTTCTTCAGGATATGGCACAACTCGTCTCCTCTCATTTCCGGCATCATGATGTCTGAAATGACTAGGTTAGGCATATACTCCTTGACAATGATCAGTGCCTCTTTTCCATTGGAGCATACTTGTATGTTGTACTGTTCAGACAATGTTCTGCGCAGATATTCCCTTAATTCGTCATTGTCCTCTACAATAAGAATTTTCTGGTGGCTACTGTTGTTTTGCGACTGTTGCTGCGTCTTGTCGTAGATGCCGCTGGAAGCAGGGGACGGTGTGGCGGAGGCATTGATGGGCACTCCGGAAGCCGAATAAACAATCCGTTCGTTTTGGGGTTGAGGGCGTTGGATTGCCTTGCGGAAATGCTTGTTCCCTTTGGGGAACGTGATTTTGATGCAAGAGCCTTTTCCTTCCATACTGCTGAAGTTGAGCTTTCCTTTATGTAAGCGTACAAGTTTCCCAACCAAGAGTAGTCCGATGCCGCTGCCGGTAACTTTGGAATTGATAGCATTGCTGCCGCGGAAATGCATCTTGAACAGCTTTTTTTGTTCCGAGGCCGGAATTCCGATACCGGTATCTTTCACCTCAATACTCCAGGTATCTTCCGTCTCGGAAGTAAAGACATGTACATTGCCGCCGTCCGGTGTATATTTCAATGCGTTGGATATGATATTCTTCAAAATGGAATCCATCTTGTCCTTGTCCAACCATACGTTCAGATAACGGAAACTGCTTTCGTAGGTCAGGTTGATGTGTTTTATGTTTGCGTATGGACGGAATGCATCGATTGTCTCCTCCATATATGTGCTCAGTTCGTATTCGGATACGTATAGACTTCCGGAATAGGTGTCTGCTCGTTCGAAATTAATAAGATTGGTGGTCAGGCGCAACAAGGCATTTACGTTTCGCAGAGCTGTGTTGATGTTGCTCTGTCCGCTGGAAGTCAGTTGTTCGCGTTCGGTGATTTCTTCCAAGGGTGCTTTGATGAGCGTCAGTGGAGTACGTATATCATGTGCCGTGTTGACGAAAAAGCGTATTTTCTCGTCGGATTCTTTCCGCTGTTTTCTCAAGGCTATGATTCGCAGGGCGATGCTTGCAATGGATATGATAATCACTGCATAGAGTATTAATGCCCAAAAACTGAGCCAGATGGGTTGTTCGATAATGATGTTCATACTACGTTCCTCCAGGACAATACGGCGGTCTTCGTTGGAGATGGCACGTACGCGGAGGGTATAGTTACCCGGACTCAGATTGGTAAAACGAATGACATTTTCCTGTCCCGGGCGGCTCCAGCCCTCATAGAATCCTTCCAGCTTCCAAGAGTACAGAATCAGGGAAGGGTAGTCATAGTTTATATCGGAAACTTGCAATGAGAAGATGTTCTGGTTGTACTTCAAACGCAAGGTTTCTGTCTCGTCTATATCCTGAATAAGTGGGGAACCTTCATCTTTGGGATAAACGGTCTGATAGAAAACCCGCAGGTCGCTGAATACCATTTTGAATTTATAGTCACGTGGCAGGACCATGTCCTTATCGAACTCTATGGCTCCGTCCGTACTGCCGAAAATGAAATTGCCGTTTCCTCTTAAGGTGCCTGAAGCTGCATTGAAATGATCTGACTTCAGTCCTTGTTCTTTGGTCCAGTTATGGAATGTCTCTTCGGCAGGATAGAAGGTGGACAGACCGTGTTCTGTACTCAGAAAGATATTTCCTTTTCCATCAGACAATAGTGTATAGATATTATTGGAAATCAAGGCACAGTTGTCTCTATGATAGTGTCTGAATGTATTTTTGGCCGTATCATATACCAGTAAACCGGCATTGTTGGTACCGATGTACAACATTCCGTCAGAGGTCTGGCATAGAGAGTAGATATAGTATGATTCTACTGGCATTCGGATATAGGTGTACTTGCCGGTTGCTTTTTCTAATAAGTATAGGCCGGTTGCAGTGCCTATCCACATATGTGTGGAGTCTTTTTCTATAATGGCGGTAATGCCGTTCAGACCGGGGAAATGCCGTATGCTTTTGCTGGAATAGTCTATTTCCTTCAAGTTATAATACCCTCCGGACCAGATGTTTCCTGAAGAGTCTTTCATGATAGAACGGATATACTTGTCCGGCCGGATATTGAGGTTGCTGAATAAGGATGGAGTGAAGAAATCTACGGACTGTTGCTTCTTGTTTATCTGATAGATGCCTGAACTGTAACCTCCGGCCCAGATGATACCAGGCTCAACCTCGCATAGTGAGATAAAGGTGTGGTTTTTACTGTGGCTTGCAGGATCGAAGGTACTGAGAAAAGAATGCCATTGGTTTGTTTTACTATTATAAAGGCTGATGCCGTTGTTGGTGGCAAACCATAAATCTCCGTCATGATCTTCGATGATGGCATTTACTTGGTCATTGATGAGTGACTGTTTATTACCGATAGAGTGTTTTATCCATTGGTAATCGGCATATCGGTTGTCGCGTACGGTGATACCGATGGGATAATTGGCTATCCAGATGCGTTGTTCGCTGTCAATGTAGATGTCGTTGATGGTATTCCCGTTCATAGAGTTGTGCCGGTTGTAGTCGGCAACAATGTATGGTACGGACTCATAAGTAGCAGCGTTCATTTTGTAGATGCCGGCTCCGTCTGTTGCAATGAGAATTTCATTGTCAGTGTAGGAACGGATGCAGTTGATGCTGACATCCATCAGGCCGGACGGTATATGCATGACTTTATGTTTGTTCAAGTCATAGACAAATATTCCTCGTTGAAAAGTACCGATAAAAACCTTACGGGACGGTTTGTGATAGTATAATTCGTTGATTTGTACCTTTAAGGTATCCAATTGGTCGCAGGGACTCAAGGTGAGTACATTGTTTTCCAATTCGGCATAATGTATGCCGATGTCGGTTCCGATAAAGAAATGAGTTGAGTCAATCTGTACGATGTCCGTGATTCGTTCTTTTATTTCATTTTGAATGAAGGTCACTTTTTGAGTATTACTGTCGTACAGATATAGGGCATCTTCATTGCAAAGCCATATTACGCTGTTGGCATCCACAAAACCATAGCTGATGGGAGTAGGACGTCCTTTTACTTCATTTTCGGGTAGCTTGTATACTAAGACAAAACGGTCGTGTCTTGTGTCGTAGCGGAACACACGTCCTTTTTTGCCTATTTCCCATATGGTTCCTTTAGGATCCACATAGAGCCAGTTCAGATTCATCATGGAATTTACTTCTTCATCTCCGTCCATCAGTTTGTAAGACTTGAAATCTTTTCCGCTATATCGGTCGATGCCGTCGTGGGTGAGAAACCACATGTAACCTTTGGGGCCCTTTTGAATGGCATATACCCGTCTGTTGCTCAAACCGTCTTCCACATCGATGTACTTGTATGTTTGCGCAATGCCTATAATTGGCAATAATAGTAGTATGTAGAAAAAGAAGTACTTTTTCATAATTGTCGAACGGTTTTTGAATGTTGTACTGAGGGAGAGTTGAAAATAAACACAAAAGTAGTGCTTTTGTTCGAGAAAAGCAAAAGGAAGGCAAAGAATGGAAAAAATGAACAAGCGCGGATTTATTTGTCAACCCGCGCTTGTCACATTTCTATTAAGAAGGAAGTTCTGTTTATTTTTTATTGGCTTCCACCCACTTGCGTGCATTGACAAACGCTTCTATCCAAGGAGTGATTTGGTCGCTGTTTACGCGGTCTGCGGGGTAGCAACCATTTTGCCAGGGGAAGATAGCACGTTCCAAGTGGGGCATCATGGCCAGATGGCGTCCGTCGGCACTTGCCAATCCGGCTATGGAATAATCCGAACCGTTGGGGTTGGCAGGGTATTCGTCGTATGAGTATTTCAGCACAACGTTGTATTTGTCCTCATCGTACGGCAAAGAGAATTTGCCTTCGCCGTGGGCCACCCAGATACCCAGTTTACTGCCGCTCAAAGACCCGAGCATTACACTGCGGTTAGTGGGAACGGTAACACCGAGGTATCTGGATTCGAATTTGTGGGAATCGTTGTGCAACATCTTGCCTTTCTTTTCAAGCTCGGGATTGATAAGGTTGAGTTCCATCATAAGCTGGCAACCGTTGCAGACGCCTAGCGAAAGCGTATCCTTGCGTGCATAGTACTTATCGAGCGCTTCTTTGGCTTTCGGATTGAAAAGGAAGGCACCGGCCCAACCCTTAGCAGAACCAAGCACGTCGGAATTGGAGAAACCACCGCAGTAAACAATCATGTTTACATCTTCCAGCGTCTCGCGGCCGCTGATAAGGTCGGTCATTGTAACATCTTTCACATCGAAGCCTGCCAAATAGAGCGAGTAGGCCATTTCGCGTTCGCCGTTAGTCCCTTTTTCACGGATGATGGCAGCGCGTATACCGGAAGGTGTGCGGCGGTCCGGGGTAATGCCGTATTGTGAGAACTTGCCTTTGAAGTCCGGCATGAAGGCGAATTCCACCGGTTGCATCTTGTAGTTCTCGAAACGCTTCTTGGCACAGCCGTTCATGGACTGTTTACGATCAAGGAGATAAGAAGTGGAGTACCATACATCACGCATATAGTCGATGCCGAACTGATAAGTAGCATCGCCTTTTGATACAAGAATATGGCGTTCGTCTGTCGGTTTACCGAGTTTCACATAACCTACGCCTGCATCTTCCAGGATTTGCTTTACTGTTTCCTTATGCTTGTCACTCACCTGAATAACGATACCCGGATTCTCTGCAAACAGAATCTTGATAAGGTCTTGCTCCTTGATTTTATCCAGGTTGATTTCCATACCGCCCTCCACATTGGCAAAGCACATTTCAAGCAGTGTAGTGATAAGGCCACCGGCAGAAATATCATGTCCGGCAAGAATCAGTCCCTTGTTGACCAGCTCCTGCACGGCAAGGAAAGCATCGCGGAAGTATTCGGCATCCTGCACGCAGGGAACTTCGTCACCCACTTTGCCCAGGGTTTGGGCGAAGGCGGAACCACCGAGTTTCAGGTTGTCGAAACTGAAGTCTATATGATAAATGGTAGTTTTTTCATTGTTGACCAGCACTGGAGAAACGACCTTCTTGACATCGGAAACTTCTCCACCGGCAGAAACAATTACCGTGCCCGGAGAAATGACTTTGCTGCCGTCGGGGTATTTCTGTGTCATGGAAAGAGAGTCTTTACCAGTCGGTACATTGATTTGCAGGGAACAGCAGAAGTCGCTCAATGCCTTTACTGCCGTGTACAGACGGGCATCTTCACCTTCTTGCGAACGGCAAGGCCACATCCAGTTGGCAGAAAGGGAAACGCTGTCCAGACCTTCGGCAAGCGGTGCCCAAACCAAGTTGGTCAAGGCTTCGCTGACGGAAAGAACGGAGCCGGCTGCCGGGTCGGCAAGTGCCGCCTGGGGAGCATGGCCCAGAGAGGTTGCGATACCCTTTTCGCCGCGATAGTCCAAAGCTACCACACCACAATCGCTCAGAGGCAACTGCAATTCACCCTGGCACTGCTGGCGAGCAATCTTGCCTGTTACAGAACGGTCTACCTTGTTTGTCAACCAGTCTTTACAAGCCACAGCTTCCAGTTGGAGCACATTGGTGAGGTATTCATGTAGTTGGGAAAGTTCGTATTGGGGCATTTTGTAATGACGTTCCACGGTCTTGTCCACCATATAGGTCTTGGGGGAAGAGCCGAACATCTGTTCTACGGCGAGGTCGAACGGACGTACACCGTCAGCTTGCTGGAAGGCAAAGCGATGGTCACCGGTGGTTTCACCTACTACGTACATCGGAGCGCGTTCGCGTTCGGCTACCTTGCGTACATGTTCGATGGCCTCTTCCTGAATCAGCAAGCCCATGCGTTCCTGGCTTTCGTTGGCTATGATTTCCTTGGCAGACAGCGTGGTGTCACCGATGGGTAACTTGCTCATGTCAATCAGGCCGCCGCATTCCTCTACCAATTCAGACAGACAGTTAACATGTCCGGCAGAGCCGTGGTCGTGGATGGAGACAACCGGATTGGTCTCTTCCTCACAAAGTGCGCGTACCACGTTGTAGGCACGTTTTTGCATTTCGGCGTTGGCGCGTTGCACGGCATTCAGCTCGATGCCACTGCTGTAGCGTCCGGTATCTACGGAAGATACGGAGCCGCCGCCCAGACCGATGCGGTAATTGTCTCCACCGATAACAACCACTTTGTTTCCGGCTTCCGGTGTACCTTTCAAACAGTCGCGTTGGGTACCGTAGCCTACGCCTCCGGCAAGCATAATCACTTTGTCGTAACCATAGACTTCATCATTTTCCTTATGTTCGAAAGTGAGCACGGAACCGCAGATTAGCGGTTGACCGAATTTGTTTCCGAAATCACTGGCACCATTGGAGGCCTTGATCAGTATTTGTTCGGGAGTCTGATACAGCCATTTGCGTACCGGCAGAATCTCTTCCCAAGGACGTCCTTCTTCCGTACGGGGGTAGGAGGTCATATAGACGGCTGTTCCGGCAATCGGCCAAGAGCCCTTACCGCCGCCCATACGGTCGCGGATTTCACCGCCCGTACCGGTAGATGCACCGTTGAACGGTTCTACGGTAGTGGGAAAGTTATGTGTTTCCGCTTTCAGGGAGATGACACTCTTGATGTCTTTTACTTGGAAATAGTCGGGCTTGGAGTGGTCTGCCGGAGCAAACTGTTCGATAACCGGACCTTCGGCAAAGGCCACATTGTCTTTGTAGGCAGAGATAATCTTATTGGGATTCTCTTGTGTGGTCTTCTTTATCATTTGGAAGAGTGAAGATTCCTGTTCTACTCCATCGATGATGAATGTCCCGCCGAAGATTTTGTGACGGCAGTGCTCGGAGTTGATTTGCGCAAAACCGAATACTTCGGAGTCCGTCAGAGGGCGCCCAAGATCTTTTTCTACCTTCTTGAGGTAGTCCATTTCCTCTTTGGAAAGTGCCAGCCCTTCCTTCTCATTGTATTCCTCCAGGTCTTCGATGTGTACAATCGGTTCCGGTTGCCGGTTGGTTGTAAATACATTCTGGTCCAGCCCCTTGTACATACGTTGCAGCATCGGGTCATGGTCTGCATTCTCATCTTTTACGGGGAAATACTCCTCGATGCGGATAATGCCGTCCAGTCCCATGTTCTGGGTGATTTCTACGGCGTTTGTACTCCACGGAGTAATCATCTCGCGGCGCGGGCCGACGAAATGTCCTTTCAGGTTGTTTTCACTTTCGGGGGTGGCTTCTCCAAAAAGCCAGCAGAGTTTGTCGCTGTCTGCCTGGGGGAGTTCATGATTACATTCTACGGCAATCACACTCTTGGATGGTGTTCTGAAAAAAAGAATCATAGTTATATTTACGATTTTACGATTTACGATTTTACGATTGAAGTTACTTCTTTGAATATCTTCATCTTTTCTTCTTGGGGACAAAGATACGCAAAATCGGTGGGGAGGAGAAAAAAAGGAAAACAAAAAACGCATGCAATTTTACTTGTATGCGTTTTTTATTCTGTTTTATAAAGCCGGATGTATATTATTGTATGACGATTTCATCCGTAAATAAGAATTGTTTCTTCCCTTGTATGGCGTGGAAGCGTACATACCGTGCTTCAGTAGGGGTGCCGGTCCATCCGAAATCTCTGAAAATCACGTCTTTTCCGGCATCCTCCTCGCTGCAAGTATCACTGCCCAGCAGGGAGAATTCTTTGCCGTCCACTGATGCCCACACTTCTACTTTGGCTGGAAGAAAAACCTGCGGGGTACGGATTTGCATGAAGTTGGCCATGACCCGGTGTATAGCGGTCACTTCGCCCAAGTCGATGGTGGCATCCAAATCATTGGGGCAGAATCCCTGCCAACGCCCGTCCATGTAGCTTTTACCGCCGCGAAGTCCGTCGAGGAGACCGGTGTCACCGCCGCCTTTGTATACTTCTTTATGCTGATAGTATCCGCCGCCCGGTGCATAGGTTATCTTTTTGCCTATGCCTTTGTGATAGTCGGTGCGCAGGTGAAGGCTTTTTCCGATAGGCTTTTCTCCATCGAAAAGACGTGCGGTCAGCAATATGGAGTCTTTTACGGCAAACGGTTTCTTGTATAACTTGGAAGACGCAGTCGGTTCGGAACCGTCCGTTGTGTAGCGGATGTCAATCGGATGTTTTTCGGAGGTGAGGGACAGCATGATTCTTTTCTTGGCATAGTCAACGGTCTGGCTGGTCTGCACTAGTTCCGACAAGGTGAACGGGTTGTAGCCTATTGCTTTGATATGGCGTATTTCGTTGTTGATACGTCTCTTGAAACTTTCTGAATGCTTGTTCTTCATGGGAGTCCATCCTACTTCTGCCAGAGCGATGATGCGCGGGTATATCATATATTCGGCATGTTCGTAAGTGGGTAGATATTCGGCCCATACATTGCCTTGCACGCCTAATATGTATTTGCAGATATCACTTTCCAATGAGTCGGGAGCCGGGTCGTAGGAGTAGGTCTGTCCGATGGGGACGCAGGCGCCGAACGCCAGCGGCTGTGTCTCGGGGTCATCCTGGTAGTGGTCCAGATAACAGTGGCTCTCCGGTGTCATGATGGCGTAATGCCCCATGCGGGCGGCGGCAATGCCACCTTCCGTACCCCGCCACGACATGACGGTTGCGTTGGGGGCCAGGCCTCCGTCCAGTATCTCATCCCAGCCGATGATTTCACGCCCTTTGTCGTTGAGGTACTTCTCTATGCGGGCTATCATATAGCTTTGCAACTCACTTTCATCTTTGAGCCCTTCTTCCTTCATGCGCTTCTGGCATTTGGGACATGCTTTCCAGTGGCGTCTGCTGGCTTCATCGCCTCCAATATGGATATAACGGGAAGGGAACAGCCGTATCACTTCATCCAGCACATCTTCGAAGAACTTGAAGGTCTCTTCGTTGCCGATACAGACTTCACCGGATGTATAAGGCTCGCCGGTACAGGACAGCTGTGGATAGGCTGCCAGTACTTCTCCTGAGTGTCCCGGCATTTCTATTTCGGGGATGACGGTAACATGCCTCAAGCGGGCGTATTCTAAAACTTCGCGTACATCTGCTTCTGTATAGTAGCCTCCATAGGCTCCTTCTTCATCCTTTTCGCAGAAGCGGTGGTTATATTTCCCCCAATCCTGCAGATTGGCGGCTTTTCTCCAGGCTGCGAATTCTGTCAGGCGGGGATAGCCCGGAATCTCCAGCCGCCATCCGGCACCGTCGGTCAGATGCCAATGCAGGCGGTTGATTTTGTAGGTGGCTACCAGGTCTATTTGTTTCTTGACATAGTCCGTGTTAAAGAAGTGCCTTGAAACATCCAGGTGCAGCCCACGGTAGGGGAATCTGGGTTCGTCCTTGATGGTCGTGACTGGCAGTTCCTTCCCGTTACGGGCAAGTTGTGCCAAGGTTTGCAGTCCATAGAAGGCACCTGCTGCGGAGGAGGCCTGAATATTTACACCTTGTTTGCTGACTGTCAGGTTGTAGCCTTCGGCGGCGATTGGATTGTCCGTCTCGTCCGTTATTTCTATCGTTACAAAAGGATTCTTGTCGACAAGCTTCATGGGGATGGCAAAGTCCGGCAGATAGGCCAGCAGGTCATTCATGTCGGATTTCGCCAGATTGGTCGAGAAGGTTACCGTAGATGGCAGTTCGACTGTTTTTGACGTAGTTTGGGCATACTGCGGATATGGAATCACACCGAGTTCCTTGGGAGCTTCGCATGCCGTCAGTAGTAAGACGGTCATGGAAACGAGTGCTAGAGTTTTTTTTATTCGTTTCATTAGGGGGTATTGTTAAGTTCGGAGGTAAATATACGGAATAATATGTAAAATGGATAATCTTTACTTCTTAAAATCCTTTTCCGTCGAAAAAACGTTAACACTATTCGTTCGTCTCATAAAAAAGTCCGATATTTGCAGCCATGATTCAGATAGAGACCATATTTGACATATTGTGGAAGGGGTTCATTATCGGCGTCATTGTGTCCGCGCCATTGGGTCCTGTAGGAGTATTGTGTATTCAGCGTACTTTGAATAAAGGACGGTGGTATGGTTTCGTAACGGGGATAGGAGCTTCGCTGAGCGATATTGCATATGCCTTGCTGACGGGCTACGGGATGAGTTTCGTTTTTGATTATGTCAACAAGAACATCTTTTACCTGCAGCTTTTCGGAAGCATTCTTCTGTTGGCATTTGGCATTTATACGTTCCGCAGCAATCCGGTACAGTCCATCCGGCCGGTATCCACCAATAAGGGTTCCTATTTCCATAACTTCATAACGGCGTTTGCCGTCACACTTTCCAATCCACTGATTATTTTCCTTTTTGTAGGCCTTTTCGCCCGCTTCGCTTTTGTAAGTGAGGGCGTGCTGGTGTTTGAGGCTGTCACCGGATACTTGGCCATCGCATTGGGTGCTTTGGCTTGGTGGTTTGGCATAACCTTTTTTGTCAATAAGGTCCGTACACAATTCAACCTGCGAGGTATCTGGATACTGAACCGTATTATCGGGAGCATTGTCATTGTGGTGTCTGTGATGGGACTGGTGTTTACGCTGATGGGTGAATCGCTGTATTAATGGATAATCGATAGTGGATAAATTGATAATGAAGTCATAAATCTAAGGTTATAAATCATACATTTTATCGTGAAGATTGCGCAACAACTGAAAGAGAAGAATATAGCCGAATACCTTATATATATGTGGCAGGTGGAGGACTTGCTCCGTGCCAACGGCTGTGACATAGACCGGATACGCCAGAACATCATCTTGCGCTATCCGGAGGAGGAATGGCCTGCGCTGGAAGAATGGTATGGAAACCTGGCAGATATGATGCGTGCGGAAGGCGTAACGGAAAAAGGGCATCTGCAAATCAACCGTAATGTCATTCTGAATCTGACGGAACTGCATGGCGAATTGCTGGCTTCTACGAAATATCCGTTCTATAATGCGGCTTATTTCAAGGCACTGCCTTTTATCGTGGAACTGCGTCAGAAGAACGGCCGGAAAGAGGAGTCTGAGGTAGACACTTGTTTCGAGGCGCTTTATGGAGTGTTGCTGTTACGCTTGCAGAAGAAGGAAATCAGTCAGGGCACGGCAAAGGCTATGGAGGCCATCAGTGGTTTCATCTCGTTGCTTGCCAACTATTATGACAAGGAGAAGCGGGGAGAACTGGAGTTGATGGATAATTGATAGTGGATGATTGATAATTATGAAGGAAAATATTGTTCATCGTAACATTCTATATATAAGTGTAACTTTATTAAATGAATATTCTGATAACCGGTGCCAACGGTCAACTTGGCAATGAAATGCGAGTGTTGTCGAAAGAAAACGGACAACATGCTTATTTTTTCACTGATGTGCAGGAATTGGACATTTGCGACGAACAAGCTGTGCACAGGTTTGTGAAGGGTAACCGGATAGATGTGATTGTGAATTGCGCTGCTTATACGGCGGTGGACAAGGCGGAGGACAATCAGGAACTTTGCGACAAGCTGAACCATGTCGCTCCTGGCTATCTGGCTGCCGCTGCCGAAGCTTGCGGTGCTGCCTTGATACAAGTGTCCACCGATTATGTTTTCGACGGAACCGGACACACTCCTTATACGGAAGAGGCGGCCACTTGCCCCAATTCGGTATATGGCTCTACTAAACTGGCAGGTGAGCAGGCGGTGATGAAGCATTGCAGCCGTGCCATGATTATCCGTACAGCATGGCTCTATTCCATTTACGGGAATAATTTTGTGAAGACGATGCTTCGTCTGGGGCGTGAGCGAGAGACGCTGGGGGTTGTCTTCGACCAGATAGGTACGCCGACATATGCCAATGATTTGGCACGTGTCATTTTTGCGGCTGTCAACCGGGGGATTGTTCCCGGTATCTATCATTTCAGCAACGAGGGTGTGTGCTCGTGGTATGATTTCACTTTGGTTATCCATCGCCTGGCCGGCATAAAGACCTGCAAAGTAAATCCACTACATACGGACGAATTCCCTGCCAAGGCGCCGCGTCCGCATTATTCCGTACTGGACAAGACAAAGATAAAGAAGACATTCGGCATCGATATACCCCATTGGGAGGAGAGCCTTGCTGTCTGCATGAAGAATTTGGAAGAGTGATTATTACTGACTAATTGATATATGGCCAATAACAACGAAATAGAAAGACGGAGAACGTTTGCGATTATCGCGCATCCGGATGCCGGTAAGACGTCATTGACCGAGAAGCTGTTGCTTTTTGGTGGACAAATCCAGGTGGCGGGTGCCGTAAAGAGCAATAAGATAAAGAAGACGGCAACGTCGGACTGGATGGATATTGAAAAACAGCGTGGTATTTCCGTCACCACTTCTGTAATGGAGTTTGACTACCATGACTACAAGGTCAACATCCTCGATACTCCGGGTCACCAGGATTTTGCCGAAGATACCTACCGCACGCTGACGGCTGTGGACAGCGTTATTATCGTGGTGGACGGTGCGAAAGGTGTGGAAACGCAGACACGCAAGCTGATGGAGGTCTGCCGTATGCGTAATACGCCGGTGATTATCTTCATCAACAAGATGGACCGTGAAGCCAAAGACCCGTTCGACCTGCTGGACGAGCTGGAGGAGGAACTGCACATCCACGTGCGCCCTTTGACGTGGCCTATCGAGAGCGGTGTCCGTTTCAAGGGTGTCTACAACATCTACGAGCATAATCTTAACCTCTACCAGCCCAGTAAGCAGGTGGTGACAGAGAAGGTGGAAGTGGACATCCATACCGAGGAGCTGGACAACCGGATTGGTGCCCAGCTGGCCGACAAGCTGCGCGGAGAATTGGAACTGATAGACGGTGTTTACCCCGAATTTGATAAGGAGGAATATTTGAAAGGGGAGCTTGCTCCCGTATTCTTCGGTTCGGCACTGAATAATTTCGGTGTGCAGGAACTGCTGGATTGCTTTGTGGAGATTGCTCCCAGTCCCCGTCCCGTGAAGGCGGAAGAACGTGAGGTGGAGCCGGAAGAGCCTAAATTTACCGGATTCATCTTCAAGATAACCGCCAACATCGACCCGAATCACCGTTCATGTATCGCTTTCTGCAAAATCTGCTCCGGGAAGTTTGTACGCAATGCCCCGTACTTGCACGTACGTCATGGCAAGATGATGCGTTTCTCGTCACCTACGCAGTTCATGGCGCAGCGCAAGACGACTGTCGATGAGGCTTGGGCGGGAGATATTATCGGTCTGCCGGATAATGGTACGTTCAAGATTGGCGATACGCTGACCGAAGGCGAGGTGCTCCACTTCAAGGGACTTCCAAGTTTCTCGCCGGAGATGTTCAAGTACATTGAGAATGCCGACCCGATGAAGCAGAAACAGCTTGCCAAGGGTATCGACCAGTTGATGGACGAAGGTGTGGCTCAGTTGTTCGTCAACCAGTTTAACGGGCGTAAGATTATCGGTACGGTGGGGCAGTTGCAGTTCGAGGTCATCCAGTATCGTCTGGAGAACGAATACAGTGCGAAGTGCCGTTGGGAGCCGCTCAGTCTGTATAAGGCCTGCTGGATTGAGAGCGATGATGCGGCGGAGCTGGAAGCCTTCAAGAAGCGCAAATACCAGTACATGGCCAAAGACCGCGAGGGTAGGGATGTGTTCCTGGCCGACAGCGGATATGTGTTGCAGATGGCGCAGATGGACTTCAAGCATATCAAGTTCCACTTTACGAGTGAGTTCTAAGCTATATGATTTTGCTGACTCACGGCTGTAAATGATGCAGGTTGAAGAAAAAGAGGAGGTACAAAGTAATAAAAAACTTTGTACCTCTTTATTTATTGTGGGAAGAAAGTGTTACCTTTGTTTCTATTAATATGCATTGATTATGAAGACACTTGAAGTAAGCTCGTTCCTTACCGACTTTACACCTTACTTATTATAAACACAAAATTTCAAGATGAAACATACCTTCCTTTTTCTCCTGCTGACCTTCCTTTTAGGGCTGACAGCCTGCTCGAAACCTGCCGGTAGAACTTTGATGAACTACGAACAGGCCCTTTCTCATGCTGACTCGTTGGTGCAATGCGGTGCTGTCGACAGTGCCCGGGCCGTCCGCCTGATTTCCGGTTTGCACCGTGAATACAGTCAGATAAAGGAGCTTTCCGATGGCAGGCATGTGCGGCTGAAGCCGGTCAGTGGTTACGAACGTTTTTTCTGGGGAGTGTTTTCTGTGATTATGTTCAGCATTTCCGGTGCTATGCTGTTCAGCCTTGTCCGGTTCAAGAAAGAGCGCCACCACCGCAACTACCTTATCACCTTGAGCGAAAACGAACAGCGCTTGCGCAACAATGAACGCGAGCGCGAGGAACTGGAAGAATGCCTGAAGGAGATGTCGCTGACCGACGAAGAGCGCGAAGAAGTGCATAGCTCGCTGACGAACCTCATGGAACATGGTAGCCGTCTGGATAAGGAAAACGAGTCACTCCGCGCCCGTCTCAAGGAGTATGAAGACAACCCCGTGCCCCGCGAACTGGAACTGTTGAGGAAAGAGGGCGAGCGTGTCCGGATGCTCGACGGGCAGGTGCAGGCGCTTGCTTCCGTCATGATAGACGCAGACGAAGTGGTGAAGCAGTTGCGCATCCAGCCCAAATTCCTTGCGGACAGCCAGTGGGACTACTTACAGAAACTTACTGACAGAGTATATAAGGGCGCTTCCAAACGCCTTGTCATGCGCTTTCCCCAGCTTACGCCTGCCGACAGCCAGCTTTGCATGCTTATCCGCTTGCATTTCAGCAATGCACAGATTGCCACGCTCATTGCCGTGTCTCCCGCTTCCGTGTCCCAGCAGAAATTCCGCCTGAAGAAGCGGATGATGCAGGCGGATGGTGGACTGTTTGCTGATGGAGAGACGCTGGATACAGTAGTGTGCCATGTCTGAAATTTCGGATTGCAAGACAACAGTGACAAGGGTATGAAACTATTAGGTGGCATTAAGATAAATTAGGCCCGTAATTTCTTTACGGAAATCCTTTTCCGTATCTTCAAGTGGGATTTGTCAAGTCCGGCTAATTATGAGTTCATAAAAACGCTATCAAAGACGGTATCATAAAAAATGGTATTGTATATGGACCGAACGGATCGGGTAAAACAAACTTCAGTTTGGCCTTATTCGATATTGAGAACCATTTGTCGCCCAAATGGAAGAAGATAGATTATTATGTGAATTTTATTTATGCTGTAAAGAAAGAGGGAGTAGTCGGGTTCGAATATACATTTAGGTTTGAGAACGGGACAGTTGTCTATGCCTATTCTAAAAATGCCGGTGGTATATTAGTGTCCGAATCGCTTCGGGTGGACGATAATTTGGTTTTTGAACGGAAGAATGGTTCTTTTTGCATAAACAAGCAACAGTTTCCTATGGAAGAAACCATAGAGAATAACCTCGGAAGTAATGCAAATAACGGGTCGATAGTCAATTTCTTATAGACTTCCTACCCGTTGGGCAAAGAACACTGCTTGATTCCGATATTTTTATATGATTATTTTAGGGATATAGCCAATTTGTGTTGATTTATTAGGACAAAAAGTCGGTGATTTCCCTTGTTCTCAATCTGTTTTGCTACTAATATAACCTCGGTCTTATACTGAACCCTATTCAGTCGTATACTGAATGCCATTCAGTCTTATATTGAATCCTATTTAGTCGTATACTGAATTACCCCCACTTCAGAAGGTGTTCTGGGAGGGGATGGACTGTGACGGTTTGATGGCTTGAAACGGATGCTTTTGGGATTTGAAATGTTGTTACAAAATGAAATAAGAAACTGATTGGTGACTTAAAAAATATTGTTATTCCTTGTTATTTCAATAGTTCGCTTTCTATTGGACTACTAAAGTGTTGAATTGATTACGGATGAGAGCATAGAATCAAATTGCTCCATAATTAAAAATATCCCTCCAAAAGAAGTGAGTTTACCGGATTTTATGCTTATTTTTGTCATGCTTGTTGAGGATTTCTTGTGCTTTTTTTGCAGCACTAATTTAAGTGAATCTTCTGACATGGCAAAGTACTGGGCAATATTTTATTGTTCAGTATTTTAAATAATTGTTTTGTAAAGTGCCGCGGAACTAAGGTCTGATAGAACGAGGATGGAACATTCCAAATTAATAAACAATATAAACGAACGTGTAGTGGATGACATCAAAGGACGATTATCCAAAGGTACTTTTGTGTCTATTGCTGCGGCTTCATTCTCCATCTATGCCTACGAAGCATTGAAAGAAGAATTGGAGCAAGTGGAACAATTGCGTTTCATTTTCACGTCTCCTACTTTCATCAAGGATAAATCAAAGAAAGAGAAACTTAAAACATTAGAAAACAATTAAGAAACAAGATATATGACTGACATATTAAAACATTTGGATTTGAACTCCGCAGACGGAACGCAACTCAATCTTGATGCGCTCTATCAGATAGCACCTTCGGCATTTACCGAAGTACGTGATGACAAGACTGGTGAAATCTCCCGAAAGGTAAACTTCGAGGTGCTTCGCCGGTTGCTTGGCGACTATGTCACAGACGGCGATGGCGAGATGTATCAGTTTACATGGGTAGGTAAGAATGCCGCTCGTGCGGAGGCTGCCAAACCAACCGATAAGACATTACGCCCGGTGGTGGAAGATTCCGTGGATTGGGACAATACGAAGAATATCTATATCGAAGGTGATAACCTGGAAGTGCTCAAACTCTTGCAACGCTCATATATGGGTAAGGTGAAGATGATTTATATCGACCCACCCTATAATACTGGCAATGACTTTGTGTATCATGACGACTTTGCTCTCACTGCTGCCGAAGAGGATTTCAAAGCCGGCAATGTGGACGAGTTGGGCTATCGCTTCAGGAAGAATTCCGATACGAATGGTAAGTTTCATTCGGATTGGTGCAGTATGATTTATAGTCGTCTGCTGGTGGCTCGTTCTCTGCTCACGGAGGATGGAGTTATCTTTATTTCGATAGGTGATGATGAGAATGCAAATCTCATCAAAATATGTGATGAAGTCTTTGGCGAGCATAATTTCATTGCTGATATTTGCCATAAGCATAGAGCCTCTGTTTCTAATGATAGAATAATATCTGAGAATCACAATCACATTGCGTTTTATGCCAAAGAAATAAATGAGGTGTTTGCTCAACAAAAGAATATAGGAGAAGACCCTGTATTAGACGGATTTGATCGAGAAGACGATAAGGGAAAATATAAATTGGCACCTGTAGATGGTCCTGGTGGAGCAAAGAAAGGTAATCCTTTTTACGAATTTATGGGTGTTGAAGGATATTGGAGATATTCAAAAGAGACCATGCAGAAACTGTATGATAATGGACTGCTTATTGTCACAGAGAACAATCTCCAGAAGAAGTATTACGAAGAACAGGCTCGACAATCAAGAAAAAAAGTTACGACTTGGTGGGATACAGATTTCTTAACTTCTTCCGCAACTTCATATCTTCAGAAATTAATGGGCTGCAAAGCATTCGACAATCCCAAAAGTATAAATCTCTTGATAAGGATGCTCAAGATGATGACTCATTTTGATAAAGATGCACTTATTCTCGATTTCTTCTCAGGCTCTGCCACCACTGCCCATGCTGTAATGCAACTCAACGCCGAAGACGGAGGTAACAGAAAATATATCTGCGTTCAGCTTCCCGAAAAAACACCAGAAGATAGCGAAGCACGTAAGGCAGGCTACGCCACTATCCCTGAGATAGCCAAAGAACGCATCCGTCGTTCCGGTGCAAAAATAAAAGCAGATTCCTCGCTTACTACCCAAAACCTCGACACTGGTTTCCGTGTCTACCGCCTTGACGAAAGCAACTACGAGAAAGTATCACTTTCACCCAAGGAATACAAGCAAGACCAGCTTGACCTCTTTGCCTATAATATCAAGCGCGATCGTACTGACCTTGACCTACTCTATGGTTCGATGTTGGCATGGGGTGTTCGCTTGGATTTGCCCTTGCAGACAGAAACCATGGACGGTTGTACCATCTACACTGTCAACGAAGGTGAACTTGTGGCTTGCTTTTCCGAGGGCATTACCGATAAGGTAGTAACTGCGATGGCCGACAAGAGTCCCTTGCGTGTACTTTTCCGTGATGCCTGCTTCAAGGAAGATGCTCAGAAAATCAATATTTATGAGCAGTTCAAGCAATCCTTGGATTGGTCGGATAATGATGCGTTTAATAATATCAGAGTAATTTGACGTGTCCATGGAAGAGAACAACAAAATACTAATCTATACAGACAATGGCGGTCTGACAAAGATAGATGTGAAACTTGAGGAAGATCCTTTATGGCTTACTCAAACGCAGATGTGCGAGCTGTATCATACGAGTAAATCAAATGTAAGTGAGCATATTAAGCACATTTTCGAAGAAGGCGAACTACAAGAGGACTCAGTTGTTCGGAAATGCCGAACAACTGCCACAGATGGTAAGTCATACATGACAACCTTCTATAATCTTGATATGATTATCGCTTTACTTGATTTCGCAGAAAGCCAAGCCGAGAAAGAGCAACCCATGACCATGAACGATTGGGCAAACTATCTGGATCGCATACTCACCTCAACTGGAGAACAACTCCTACTGGATGGAGGCCTAGTATCCCATCAAGAAGCGATGGATCATGCCGCTACTGAGTATTGTAAATATAAACAGCGCACACTCAGCGATGTGGAGCAAGATTATTTGAACGCTATCAAGGCGATTAGTGACAAAAGTAAGAAAGGAGGCAAAAAGTGAAAATAAGATATAAACATCAACGCTTTCAAGCGGAAGCCGCCAAATGCGTGAGCGATGTGTTTCAGGGGCAACCCAAACACGATGGCAGCCGCACCTTCTTGAACAAGTTTGGTGCGCTCAACTTCGACGGTTTCGGCAATTTTCCCCTTGTACTTGACAATGAAAGCATTTGCGAGAATGTGCGTGGCATACAGATGGCAGAAGGATTGAATCCCGTGGAGCATCTGGAGGGAGACGGACGTACCTTTACCATCGAGATGGAAACAGGTACGGGTAAGACCTATACCTACATCAAGACCATGTATGAGCTGAACGCCCGCTATGGCTGGTCGAAATTTGTGATTGTAGTGCCAAGTATTGCCATCCGCGAAGGCGTGTTCAAGAGTTTTGAGAGTATGGCAGAGCACTTTGCTGGAGAATATGGTAAGCGCATGCAATACTTCATCTACAACTCGAAGCAGCTCGCTAAGATTGATGCCTTTGCTTCGGATAACGGCATTCATGCAATGATTATCAATACGCAGGCTTTCAATGCTTCGCTTAACGAGGATAAAAACAAGGAAGGTCGCGCAGGTGATTCCGCAGCCCGTATCATCTTCTCACGTCGTGATGAGTTCGGTTCGCGAAAGCCTATTGACATCTTGGCAAAAACGAATCCCATCCTAATTATTGACGAGCCGCAAAGCGTGTTGGGTACGGACAAAGGCAATGCCACACGAAAAGGTATCAAACTGTTTAACCCGCTCTTTACCTTACTTTATAGTGCCACGCACCGTGAAATATTCAACCAAGTATATCGCCTCGATGCCATCGACGCTTACAACAAGAAGCTGGTGAAAAAAATAGAGGTACGCAGTGTGCATCAAGTGGGTTCTACAGCTACCAATAGCTATGTCTATCTGGATGAAATCGTCATTAGCAAAGGCAATCCACAAGCTCGATTGGGCTTCGATGTCAAGACTGCCAATGGCACACGCCAGACCATTCGCTTGGTCGGCGAAGGGTTCGATCTTAAAGAGCAAAGCGGTGGTTTGCAGGAGTATGCCAATAACTTTAAAGTGGAATGTATAGACGGATTGACCAATACCGTGCATTTCCTCAACGGACTGACGCTTCATCCCGGTGAGGTGGTGGGCAGCGTGAATGAGGATATTCTCCGTCGCCACCAGATACGTGAAACCATCAAGACTCATTTGGAACGTGAACGCCAACTTTTTGCTCGCGGCATCAAGGTGCTTTCGCTCTTCTTTATCGATCATGTGGATAGTTACCGCATCTACGGTAAGGACACGGCAGAGAAGGGGAAATTTGCACGGATGTTTGAAGAGGAATACCAACGTGCCTTGCAAGAGCTTATGTCTACCTTTAAGGATACCGCCTACACTCGCTTCCTTTCCAATCCGAAGAATGCGCCCGAAAACATTCACGATGGTTACTTTTCTATTGATAAAAAAGGGAAGAACGTGGAATCGAAGAATAAGGAAGGCGAAAACGAAGAACGTGGTTTCGACCTTATCATGAAGGATAAGGAACGCTTACTTAGCCAAAGTTGCCCCATTCGCTTCATCTTCTCTCACTCGGCCTTGAAGGAAGGTTGGGACAATCCTAATGTGTTCCAGATTTGTACGTTGAAAGATACCTCCAACGAAATCAAGAAACGTCAGGAGGTGGGTCGTGGTATGCGCCTATGCGTCAACGATAAGGGCGAACGTCAAGATGCCGACGTATTGGGTGACCATGTGTTCGACACCAATATCCTGACCGTTATTGCCAGCGAGAGCTATGACGACTTTGCCAAGAAGCTGCAAACCGATATGGCAGAAGCCTGTGCCAGCCGTCCGGTAGTGGTGACAGCCACACTGTTTGCCGACCAACTGGCACAGACACAAGATGGACACAGCATAAAGATTACGACCGAACAGGCCGTGGAAATCCACGAAGAACTGATAGTCCAAGGTTACATCAAGAAGGGCAAGCTCACGCAAAAGTACTTTGACGAAAAGAAAGCCGATTCGCTCCAGTTTGGTGAGGTGGAAAATCTACATTCGTTTATCATCAAACAGTTGGATAAAGTGTTCAATCCCGATGCCTTCAAACCAGCCAATGGACGTAATAAAACGGAGGCTCACTTAGTGAAAGACAACTTCAACAAAAAAGAGTGGCAAGAGTTGTGGCGGCGCATCAATACACGTACTTACTATAACGTGAGTTTTGAAACGTCAAAACTCATCAAGAGTGCCATTGATGCACTCGACAAGCACCTGAATGTGACAGAAATCCGTATTGTAGTGGAGAGTGGCGGTATGGAAAGCATCCGTGACCGCGAAGAATTGGAAGCCGGAGCAGCCATGAGTGCCGCTACAGTGAAAACCATTCGGGTAACGGAAGTTATTGGAGCAGAAGTAACTTACGACTTGGTAGGTGAACTCGTGCAATCCACCGGTCTAACTCGCCGCACCATTGTAGAAATGCTGAAAGGCGTTAATCATGCGACTTTCCATCAGTTCAAGCTGAATCCAGAAGAGTTCATCATCAAAGCCGGTCGCATCATCAACGATTGTAAGGCTATCTCGCTCATCCAACACATCCAGTATGAGAAATGTGCTGGAACTTTTGGTACTGGCATCTTTGAGGAAGCTACGCTGCGTGGTACACTTGGCAAGAATGCTATCGAAAGTACCAAGTCGCTTTACGATCTTGTAGTGGTAGATAGTGAAGGTATCGAAAAGAGTTTTGCCGAGTCGCTGGAAGCTGAGGATGATGTGGTGGTATATAGCAAACTGCCCGGTGGATTCTACATCAACACTCCGATGGGCAAATATAATCCCGACTGGGCTGTAGCTTTTCGAGAAGATTCCGTGAAGCACGTCTATTTCGTGGCAGAAACCAAAGGCAACGACATCGAAGTATCACAACTTCGCCGTGCCGAGGATGCCAAGATAGAGTGCGCCCGTCGCCACTTTGCAGCTATCAGCACTGGCGATGTGGCGTATAGTGTGGTGAAAACCTACCAGGATTTGTATAATGCAGTAACAAAGTAAAATCAGCCAAACACGTAGAGAGGCACATTCTCTCTATGTGTGCATTCTTTCTTTTCACTGGCATAAACTCTAAATGATGTCATATTGCAAAGAATAGCTTATAGTAACTATCTTGTAGAGACCGGAAGATATAGGTGCCTTCATTATCAGAAGTTTGCGTGTATAGCTTGTAGAGATTATCACCTTATTCTTCTTATTTCAGCTTTATTTCCCCCTTCTTCTTGTAGAGATGTTATTTTTGTAATTGTTTGTATTTGAGTGATTTATGAAAATTGGTTGTAGATGCCATTTTCTTGTTTTCCCTTGTTTCCCGCCCTAACTTTGCAACATCGAATTTGAGAAAAGCAGACGGCTGAATCGTTGAGGCCTCACGATGAAAACTTCTGCTTCTCGGGTGAGACAAGAGAAACCGGATATACATTATTAATTAATCATTTAAAACATTACGATTATGGCATTTTTTAAAAGAGTTCAGAAAAAAGTAAACGATTTGTGGTATCCTCAATCAGTAACCTGGGGCAAGGCGGTTACTACCCGTGAAGTGGCAGACGAGCTGTCTGTTCTTTCTACCGTGACCCGTGGTGACACGTATGCGGTGATGGAGAACTTGGGGCGTGTATTGAGCAATTTCATGGGGCAGGGACGTACTGTGAAGATAAACGGTGTCGGCACCTTCTACTATACTGCCACCTCTACTAAAAGAGGAGTGTCGACGGCTGCGGAGGTAAGCGCTTCGCTGATTAACGGAGTACGTGTCCGTTTTTTGCCCGAAGTGGAGCGTAATAGTGGCCGTCAGGTGATTACCCGCAGCATGGTGAATACGAAGATTGTTTGGGAAGAGTGGGGCAAGCTTCCTTCTTCTGACAGTGGCAATCAAGGTGGCAGCAACCAGGGCGGCAACGACGGCGATCAGGGAGAGAACCCGCTGGGCTGATTTTTCCCATCCCGCCAATTGCCTCTTTTCTTGACATAAATGGGGTATTATACACTTCCCGTACCACCTCTCCGGTAGTGCGGGAAGTGACGTTTTAGCATCTTTTATTATTTTTTACCACCTTTCTTTAACGGATAATCGCTAATTTCGAACGATTTTTTTTAAATCCTACGGAATAACTAATAATTTATAATATGGAAAACTTGAACATAGCACTTCTGCTAATAGTGGTAGGTATGGCAACAGTCTTTGCTATCCTGCTGATTGTTATCTACTTAGGAAAATGTCTCATTGCACTTGTGAACAAATATGCACCCGAAGAAGTGGTACCGGCCAAAGCTGCAGCAAATGGTCCTGCACCTGTCCCCGGTAATATTCTGGCAGCTATCAGTGCAGCCGTAACAGTAGTGACACAAGGTAAGGGTAAAGTTGCTAAGGTAGAAAAAATCTGAAATAATAATCTTATATAAAAACACACCGAATAATTTAGTATGAAAAAGGAAATTAAGTTCAGCTTGGTATTCAGGGACATGTGGCAGAGTGCCGGAAAATATGTACCCCGTGTTGACCAGCTGGTGAAAGTAGCTCCCGCTATCATTGAGATGGGTTGTTTTGCGCGCGTGGAAACCAATGGCGGAGGTTTTGAACAAGTAAATCTGCTGTTTGGGGAGAATCCGAATAAAGCCGTGCGCGAATGGACGAAGCCGTTCCACGAAGCCGGTATCCAGACTCACATGTTGGACCGTGCCTTGAATGGCCTCCGCATGAGTCCCGTGCCCGCCGATGTACGCAAGCTGTTCTATAAGGTGAAGAAAGCGCAAGGTACGGACATCACGCGTACTTTTTGCGGTCTGAACGATACTCGCAATATCATTCCTTCCATTGGTTATGCACACGATGCCGGAATGATTTCCCAATGTTCGCTCTGCATCACCCATTCACCTATCCATACCGTAGAATACTACACGAACATGGCTTTGAAGCTTATCAAGGCTGGTGCCGATGAAATTTGCATCAAGGATATGGCAGGCATCGGACGTCCGGTTTCCCTGGGTAAGATTGTGGCCAATATCAAGGCGGCACATCCCGATATTCCTATCCAGTACCATAGTCATGCGGGGCCCGGCTTCAATATGGCAAGCATTCTTGAAGTGTGCGAGGCAGGTTGCGACTATATTGATGTAGGTATGGAACCGCTTTCATGGGGTACAGGACATGCAGACCTGCTCAGCGTGCAGGCTATGCTGAAAGATGCAGGCTTCCAGGTGCCCGAAATCAACATGGAGGCATATATGAAGGTACGTGCCCTCATCCAGGAATTTATGGATGATTTCCTTGGCTTGTACATCAGCCCGCGTAACCGTTTGATGAACTCCCTGCTGATTGGTCCTGGACTTCCGGGCGGCATGATGGGCAGTTTGATGGCAGACCTGGAGTCCAATTTGGAATCCATTAACAAATATAAGGCAAAACGCAACCTGCCCTTCATGAAGCAGGATGAATTGCTCATCAAGTTGTTCAACGAAGTGGCATACGTCTGGCCGCGTGTAGGTTATCCGCCATTGGTGACTCCGTTTAGCCAGTATGTCAAGAATCTCTCCATGATGAACGTCATTGCTATGGAGAAGGGCAAGGAACGCTGGGGCATGATTGCCGATGATATTTGGGATATGCTGCTGGGCAAAGCCGGTAAGTTGCCGGGTGAATTGGCTCCTGAGCTTATTGAGAAAGCAGAGCGCGAAGGACGTAAATTCTTCACCGGCAATCCGCAGGACAACTATCCCGATGCTTTGGACAAGTACCGCAAGCTGATGAAGGAAAACAAATGGGAATTGGGCGAGGACGACGAAGAGCTTTTCGAATACGCCATGCACCCGGCTCAATACGAGGCTTACAAGAGTGGCAAGGCCAAACAGGACTTCCTGGAGGATGTGGAGAAACGCCGTGCTGAACGTGACAAATCTCCGCTGGACGATGCCAAACCCAAGACGCTCACCGTGCAGGTGGACGGTCAGGCCTACCGCGTAACGGTGGCTTATGGTGACATTGACCTGCCCGCTTCGGCTACCGAGAAGGTGACTGCTTCTCCCGTAGGCGAAGGTCAGGATATTCCGGCTCCGCTCGAAGGCAAGTTCTTCTTGACGAAGAATGCACAAGAAACCCCGTTGAAAGTGGGTGACAAGGTGAAGAGTGGCGATCTTCTCTGCTATATCGAAGCTATGAAGACATACAATGCCATCCGTGCAGACTTTGATGGAACGGTTGTTGCCATCTGTGTCAATCCGGGTGACTCTGTTTCTGAAGATGATGTATTAATGAAGATAGGATAATGGAAGATATATTTGCAAAACTCTATGATATGACGGCCTTCAGCAATATCATTGCTGATCCGTCGTTCCTCGTGATGTATGCCATCGCTTTTATCCTGCTTTATTTGGGCATCAAGAAGCACTATGAACCATTGTTGCTGGTACCCATCGCTTTCGGTGTACTCATCGCCAACTTTCCTGGCGGCGAGATGGGTGTGATTCAGGCGGATGAAAACGGAATGGTCATGGTAGGCGGGGTGATGAAGAATATCTGGGAGATGCCGTTGCACGAAATAGCGCACGACCTTGGACTGATGAACTTCATCTATTATATGCTGATTAAGACCGGATTCCTGCCACCTGTCATCTTTATGGGGGTGGGTGCGCTGACGGACTTCGGTCCGATGCTCCGTAACTTGCGTCTCTCCATATTCGGTGCGGCTGCGCAGTTAGGTATTTTCACCGTACTGCTTTGTGCTGTGATGATAGGGTTCACTCCGCAGGAAGCGGGTGCGTTGGGCATTATCGGTGGTGCCGATGGCCCTACGGCTATCTTTACTACCATCAAGCTGGCTCCCCATCTGTTGGGACCGATTGCCATTGCTGCTTATTCTTATATGGCGCTGGTACCGGTCATCATTCCGATGGTGGTGAAGTTGTTCTGTACCAAGAAGGAATTGATGATTAACATGAAGGAGCAGGAGAAGCTGTATCCTTCGAAAATCGAGATTAAGAATCTGCGTGTATTGAAGATTATCTTCCCGATTGCAGTGACTACGATTGTTGCTTTATTTGTGCCTACGGCAGTACCTTTGATTGGTATGTTGATGTTCGGTAATTTGATTAAGGAAATCGGTTCTGATACAAGCCGCTTGTTTGACGCTGCTGCTAATAGTATCATGAATGCAGCTACCATCTTTTTAGGATTGAGCGTTGGCGCCACGATGACTAGTGAGGCATTCCTGAATTGGACAACCATCGGTATTGTGATTGGCGGTTTCCTGGCATTTGCATTGTCCATTACGGGAGGTATTTTCTTTGTGAAGCTGTTCAACCTATTCAGCAAGAAGAAGATCAATCCACTGATTGGTGCTACCGGCCTGAGTGCCGTGCCCATGGCAAGCCGCGTCTGCAATGAGATTGCAACGAAATATGACCCGAAAAACCATGTGCTGAATTACTGTATGTCCAGTAATATCTCCGGTGTAATCGGGTCGGCTGTTGCGGCTGGTGTATTGATTTCATTCTTGGGATAAACCTGGTCAGTAGGGGAAAGATAAAGAAACTCCGGCATGGCTTTACAAAGCCATGCCGGAGTTTCTTTATCTTTTTCGTTGAGGGGCATTTCATTCGCTGACCACTTTCCAATATTCAGCTACCGCCATCTTTTCCGCGAGATACGCATCAATCAGGTTGGTGTGTGCTTGTGTCCATGAGAGTTGTGCGGACAGTACATCTACCATGCTGGCTTTTCCTTCATTATAAGAGAAGGTGACAAGGTCTAGATTCTCTTCGGCAAGTGTCATATTCTCCCGGGCCGTCTTGACTTGCTGTTCAGTTTCCGTTAGCTTTGTGGTGGCTGCGGAGAGCTCTTCCAGAATATTGTCCGTTACATAGCTTTGTTGCAGCTTCTGTATGCCGATATAGGCTTTCTGTTGGCGGTTTGTCTTGAAGCGGGCTCCCCAACGGAAGATGGGGATGCTGACGTTGACCCCTGCGACGGGAGTATGAGGTACATTCTGCCCCATATAGGCGATTCCCGTATCCCAACCGGTAGCGAGAAACATGCTGACTTGTGGATTGTAGCGGCTGAGGGCGGCATGCCGTTGCGCTTCACTGCGGGCGATGTTCACGGAGGTACTGGCATATTCTGCCCGGCGGGGCAGCACATCATCCAGGCCCAAAGGGATGATGGGGGCAGTCGGTATATCTATTTCGGCTATGCTGTCTATGGGAGCGTCCGGTTCCGAGCCCATAAGGATATTCAGTTTTTGCAGGGCAAGGGTATGGTTTTGGCGTGCCTTGATGTACTGTAATTCGGCCTCCTTACGCCGGGTGGAAATCATCAGCAAGTCTGTGCGGCTGATGGCGCCGTCATCGAAGCGGTCTTGGATGATGTCGTACTGCTGTTGTACAATATCCTGAAAGGTAGCCGCGGCTTTCAGACCGGCACGGGCGGCAGAGGCATTCCAATAGACGGCGTCACTTTGATAGTGTATCTGGTCGAGGGTCAGTTCTGTGGTTAGTTGCTCCAGTGCCTCTTCGGTTTGCGCCACTTTCTTTTGGGCTATTAGGGAACCTCCGGTATAAAGCGGCTGCGTCAAGGTGGCAAGTGCCTGATAGGTATAAGGGCGGTAGTCTCCTTTCGGACTGTTCCATTGGTCCAGATGATTGAGATTGGCGGTACCCTCGGCGATGATGTCAATCTGGGGCAGGAAACCGGTGGAGGCAATCTTGCGTGCCTCGGTACTGGCGAATGTTTTCAGATGCTGTTGTTTCAGAATCTGGCTGTATGCTTCTACCTTGTCGCGGTATTCTTCGCGGCTCAGATATGCTTGTTGTGCCCCGGCATTCAGTCCGGAGCACAGTAATGATAGAATAAGTATCTTTGTTTTCATCATTCAATTGGTAAACTGTAAATTGTTGAATGTTCTCTCACTTGATTTTATGAATGGCGCAATAAGCCACCGGCAGCACGAATAATGTCAATGCCGAGGCTACCAGCAAACCACCCATAATGGTTGCCGCCATGCCGCCGAACATGGCGTCGAACAATAACGGCAACATTCCCAGGATAGTGGTACCCGATGCCATAGCCACCGGGACAATACGGGTGGTCGTTGCACTGATAACGGCTTCACGCGGTGCTTTCCCGGCAGCGGTTTCCGTATCAATCTGGTCCACCAGCACGATGGCATTCTTGATATTCATTCCAATCAGCCCCAGCAAGCCGAGGATGGAGAAAAAGTCGAATGATTTTCCCAATACCACCAGTCCCAGTACAATACCTATAAAGATAAGCGGCAGCATCAGCAGGATAACAATCGGTTTCCGGTAGCTGCGGAACAGAAACAGCAAGGTGACGAACATAAGGAAGAATGTCAGCGGCAGGTTAGCTGCCAGTGCGGCATTGCTTTCTGCCTGGCTTTCCTGCTCTCCGAAGTATTTCATGGTGTAACCTTCGGGCACTTCAATCTCCTTCTGCACTTGCTTCCATATACGGTTGAAGGCGGCAATGGCATTCACACCGCGGCGTGGGTCGGCCTGCGCCATCATCACCATCTGCCGGTTGTAGTCTTTCACATTGGAGAACTTGTACTGGAAGTCGAACCGGCTGACGACTTGTTCCAGAGTGGTTGTTTCGCGTGCAGTGCCGAATACGGGGAGTGTACGCAAGTCGTTAATACGGAAAGAGTCGATGGTTTTATCCTTCAACAGAATGGGGAGTACTTGGTCTCCTTCCCTGTATTCTCCAAGTGTCATGCCGTTCGTACCGATCTGGATACTCTGTGCCATGCTTTGACGGGAGATACCCAACGGTTGTGCACGTTCCTGACTGTAAATGGGATGCCATACCGGTATCTTATTGCCCCAGGAGTTGCGCACGTTGATAAGTTCGTCGTTACGGTGCATGATGTCCAGAATCTTGTTGGTCAGCATGACCAGCGTATCCGTGTTATTGCCGATGAACCCGATTTCAATGGCGGCATCTACGGCAGGGGAGAGCTTGAACAACATGGTACGGGTGATGGCATTGGGATAGTTGGCCTTCATGTAGGCATCAAGGTTCTTTTCCTGTTCCTTGGTATATTTGCTGTCCGTTACTTCCACCAGGATATTGGCGAAGTTAGGTTTGGGGCCGACGGAAGTGGAGGCCAGATAGTAACGCAACGGTGTGCTGCCGAATGTGACGGATACCCGTTTCACTTCCGGCTGCTGCATCAGATGGGCTTCCACCTTTTTCATTTCGGTTTCTACTTCGCGGATGCTGTACCCGTCCGGATAGAATACATCTGCCCGAAAGTAGGGTTTGTCCAGAGAAGGGAAGAAGTTCTGGGGCATCAGTCCCATGACGAAAAGGGAGAGGATGAACAGTGCTGTAATGCTGCCAAGGGTCAACGCCTTCTTGCGTATCAGTGTGCCGAGGATGGAGGCGAATTTATGGTAGAAAGGCTTGTCGTATGGGTCTTTACCACCATCTTTTGCCTTTGCTTTCAGTATGAAGTTGCCGAATGTAGTGGTTTGTGTCAACGCCAGCACCCAACTTAATCCCAGGGAAATGGCCAGCACTACGAATAGCGGTTTCACGATTTCGGCTACGGAAGAGGGAGCCAGATACAGTGGCAGGAACGAACAGATGGCAATGAACGTTGCTCCCAGTAATCCCCATTGGGGACTGGTGGCACCGTCTATCAGCGCTTTCCGGCGGTCGATGCCGCGGGCAATGGCAATCTGGGCATTATCTGTCACCACGATGGCATTGTCCACCAGCATTCCCATGGCTATGATAAATCCGGCGAGGGAGGTCCGGTTCAGACCTACGCCAAGAAACGACATAATGAGCAGTGTGCCTCCGATAGAGAATATAAGGGAAGAGCCAATCAGTACTCCTGCACGCATGCCCATCACCAGCATGATGATTACAATCACAATCAGGATGGATTCTATCAGATTGATGATGAACCCGTTGTTGGCTTCTTGGGCAATCACGTTTTCGGGATACAGACTTTCCAGTTCCAGCCCCACGGGGATGAGGGGCATGAGTTCGGCAAGCCTCCGGTCTACCAGTTCACCGGTTTTTACCACATCCTTTGTAGGGTCTGTGGAGATGCCGATACCGATGGCGCGCTTTCCGTTGACGTGCATGATATTGCCGGGAGGTTCCATGTATCCCTTTTCAATGATGGCGATGTCGCCTAGCTTGACTTGTCCGCCGGAGGTAGTGATAACCTGGTTGCGGATATCATCGACAGTCGTGTAGGTACCGTTGGCCACGATGCGTAACTGTTGTTCTCCAGCACTGATTTCACCCGTATTGATAATCTGGTTCTGCGATTGCAGCAGGCTGGCCAGCTGCTTGGGGGCGATACCCATTCCTGCCAGCTTGTTTACGGAGATGAATATATGGATGACCTCTGTCTGTGTACCGAAAAGGGCTACCTTCATCACACCGTCTGCCGTGATGACTTGTGTCTTGATTCGTTCCGCCCAGTTTCTCATTTCTTCATAAGAGAAACCGTCGTCACCCACCAGGCCGTAATAGATGCCGAAAACGTCTCCAAAATCATCCGAGACGGTCGGCACAGAAGAGCCTGCGGGCAGTTGGGGCTGTATGTTGAGCACTTTGCGCCGCAGTTCGTCCCACTTCTGCGGAATGGATGCGGCAGAGAGTGACGGTTGCAGTTCGAAGGTTATCTTGGAGAGTCCGTACATAGACTCTGACTTTATCTTGTAGACGCCGCTCATCGACTGTATTTCTCGGGAGATGGGTTCGGTGACGAGTCGTTCCACTTCTGCCGGCTCCGCTCCCGGGTAGCGTGTCATGATGACTGCCGACTTGATGACGAAAGGTGCGTCTTCCTTCTTTCCTAACCTGCCGAATGACAGTATGCCACCGATAAGCAGCACAGCCAGAAAGAAGTAGACTATCTTCGTGTTGTCTAATGAATATTTGGCTAGATTCATGTTGTTTAATTATCAATTATCAATTTTTACCTTTTCTCCTTCTGTCAGCTGGTATACTCCGGCCGTCACAACGGTTTCTTCCGGTTCCAGCCCTTTAGAGATAAGCAGGTTTGCCTCTCCCGTTGGAGAATAAACGGTCACTTCGCGGCGGCTGACTTTATTACCTTCCACCACCCATACATACGTTTTCTGGTTTTCACTGTTACCGAATACGGCACTTAACGGTACATTCATCAGCTTTTCTTCCAGGAAGGGAGTGACATCCGATGCCAGCTTTATTTTGCATGTGAATCCCGGTTTTACGTCATAACGTGCACGGTCAAAGTGCGGGTCGTCAATTGTTATTGTCACCGGAATACCCGTCCCTGCTGTGGAGATGTCAAGATACTCTTCCAGTCTGGCATCGAAAGCCTCTGCGGGGTAGCTGTCGAACACCACCTTGAACTTTACGTCCTTGGCACGGAGCAGATAGAGATAATCATCCGGTACGGTGAACTTGACTCGTAGTTTCTGTGTATTTACCAGTAGTACAACCCCTTCTCCCGCATTGACACGCTGATAGTTCTCTACCAGCCGTTTTTCGATGGAACCGTCGAAAGGGGCTGTCAGCCGCGTATCCCGTATATTGTTGCCGGACAACTCGTAGGCGGATTTTGCTTTCTGATAGTTGGCTACGCTGATTTCGTATTCCTGCACGGAGATAGCCTGGCGGCTAAGTAGCCGTTTGTTACGTTCCACTTGTGCGGCAGCTGTTTCGTAGGCAGCTTTGTCGGCTGCATATTGCAGGGAGATGTCGCGTGGGTCGATGGCGGCAATCAGTTGCCCCTTCTTTACCCGCTGTCCCTCTACAACCGGGAGGTTGATGATTTGTCCGCTGACGCGGAAGGCAAGTCTCACATATTCCACGGCTTCCACCATTCCGGAGAAGTCTTTGCGGATAACCGACTGTGAACTGACTTGTGCAGTCTTCACCGGTCGGATAAGGGTATTGCTACCCTTTTGTTTTTGCCCGCACGACGTGATGAGCAACGTCGTGACCAGGGCGAAAAGAAACATTTTTTTCATTGGTAAACAAGTATATAGTTATTCGTTCAGGTATATATAAAAACATAAAACCGGGAAAACAACCAAATGTTCTCCCGGTTATAGGATAAATGATGATTTAATGTGCCAATATGGTTAATTACATGAGCACATTAATTTTTAATTCCGTCCCCCGTTCCAGCGTATATGGGTGTCCGTAGACTTGTATGTCCACTTTGCTGCCTGCTGTAAGCGAGATTTCGATTTCTTTTCCTACCCGTATGTGAAGTGTGTTTTTCAGATAATTCACCTTGAATGAATAGCTGTCCCATTTTTGCGGTATGACGGGGGAGAAACACAATGTCTCCTTCAGCACCTGCATACCTGCAAATCCGCGTACAATGGCCAGCCAGCTGCCGGGCATACTGGTTATGTGCAGACCTTGGTCCGCTTCGTTGTTGTAGTCGTCCAGGTCAAGCCGCGTGGCATGCAGGAAAAGCTGGTAAGCTTTTTCCACTTTGCCGATGCGTGCAGCCAGGATGGAATGGATGTGGGGAGAAAGGGAGGATTCGTGTACGGTCATCGGCTCATAGAACTCGAAATTGCGGCGGACGGTTTCCGTGTCGAAATAGAAATAATAAAGGTAAAGTCCGAGCAACACGTCGCTTTGCTTGATGTAGCAAGAGCGCAGAATGCGGTCCCATGACCAATGTTGGTTGATGGGGCGTTCTTCGGCAGGAATGTTATCTGTACTTTCCAGTACTTTATCCATATAGCCGTCATTCTGGATAAAAATTCCCCGTTCCTTGTCTTCCGGCAGATACATGTGTTCGATGATGTCTCTCCACCGGGCGCTTTCCTTTACTTGGTCGAGATTGGTGATGCGGCGTATGCGGGCATATTCGTCCGGATATTGCTGTGCTATCATTTCCAGAAAACGGAGGGTCATCTTGAGGCATTGTATGCAGGAATAGTTGGTGTACCAGTTGTTGTCCACATTGTTTTCGTATTCATCCGGGCCGGTAACTCCCAGTATGACATATTTCTGTTTGGGTTGGGAGAAGGATACCCGTTGGCTCCAGAAGCGGCTGACGGCAATCATAACTTCCAGGCCATATTGGGCGATATAGTCCATATTACCCGTCAGTACTGCATGCTGAACGATGGCATAAACAATGATATTGTTGCGATGGATTTCCTCGAAGGTTATTTCCCATTCGCTGTGGCATTCCTCTCCGTTGTTGGTTACCTGCGGAAACAACGCTGCACCGTCCTTGAAACCCAGTTTGCGGGCGTTTTCTATGGCCTTGGGAAGCTGGTTGTGCCGGTATGCCAGCAAGTTCTTTGCAATCTCTTTGGGAGTGGAGAGCAGAAAAAACGGTACACAACACAATTCCGTGTTCCAATAGGTATTGCCGCCATATTTTTCTCCGGTGAATCCTTTGGGGCCGATGTTCAGGCGCGGGTCATCTCCCCGGTAAGTCTGATACAGCTGGAATATGTTGTACCGGATACCTTGCTGTGCTTCCGGGTCCCCTTCGATGACGACATCCGTTTCGTCCCAGATTTCCTGCCAGGCCCTTCGATGCTCTTCTACCAGCGTATTCCAGCCTATGTTCTTGGCTTCGCGTGCCTCGGTCATGGAGTGCTCCACCAATTCACTCCGTTCGTGGTAAAGAGAAGAAGCGATGGCGGTGTATTTGATGAGTGTCACGTTGTCTCCGGGTTTTACGTCGGCACCTACGCTGAAACCGGTCTGCTTTTCCTTTTCTATCCGTATGGGATTGGCAGTGGTTTCCTTGTTGTTTTTGAAGAATTGGTAAGTCATGGCGTAGCACACTTGTGCATCTTCCCGGCGGGTCTGTGTCCAGAGGTAGGCACAGTCGCTGGTAGAACCGGAACGCAGGATGTTCCATATTTTCAGGTTCGGCAGGTCGGCATCGTCCACGATATTCCCGTCAAGGATGGGCACGAGTGAGATTCTACCGGTATAGTTGATGGAGGACACACTGTACTTGATGAGACAGAGGTTGGGTCTTGCCATATCCGTGATGTGCTCTATATGGATGCGGAGCTGGTTTCCCCGGGGAGAGGTCACCTCCATGTCCCGGTAGGAGATACCCTCTTTCATGTCGAGGCGGCGGTTGAAGCTGTCGACATCCCAGCCTGCCAAATCGAGTTCCTCATCGATGAGGCGCAGGTTGATACGGCTCCAGTCGGCAGCCTTGGGTATGCGGGTGTAATATGGGGGAAATCCGTTCTTCCACCATCCTACGCGGGTTTTGTCCAGGAAAGTGATGCCGGCCACAAATGAACCACGGTAACTGTCACTGCTGTAAGGCTCCTCAAAATACCCCCGTTGCCCGAAACGTCCGTTTCCGAGACTGAATATACTTTCCGACATCCGTTGACGGTCGGGGTGGAATTGGTCTTCGATGATATTCCATTCATCGGTCTTGAGGTATTTCTTCATGACGACGTGTTTTCTGTAGTTATCGCCGTAAAGTTAAGCAATATGCGGAAATAAAGAAGAAAAGTAAGGACAAAAATAAAGAAAGGCAAGGAAAGACATCAAAAAGAAACCGGGAAAGTATCGTTCCTTGGTACCGAACGATGCTTTCCCCGGTGTCAGGTGGAATGTTGCCCGGTGTCGGTCAATATTTCCATCTCAGAGTACTTCGGGGGTGATTCTTAGTTTGCTTTCTCTCCTTTGGTCTCTTTGATTAAATATACACAGAAAGCACCGATTATCAGCATGACTCCTGCTAACACAAGCATATTGATTTCAGGAGGCAGTCCTCCTTTGGGAGTAAACAAGGCAAGGATGATGCCGCCCAAGGCTGCCGCTATAATCTGCGGGATACAGATAGTTCCGTTGAAAAGTCCCAGATAAGTACCCATGTGTCCTCCGCTCAGTGCGTTGGTTAGGATGGTGAACGGCAGTGCCAGCATGGCAGCCCATGCGCACCCTATCAGCAAGAAGGAAATGAAGAGCATATAAGGGTCGTGTATGAAGTAGGTGGAAATGAAACCTATACCTCCCAGAACAAGGCTGAGTGAGTAGACGCGGCGGCGGTCCTTGAACATCGGTATGCAGATGGCCCAAAGCACAGAGCCGATGGCTTGCACGGCAAACAGTACGCCTACCCAGTCGGCGGCATTCTGATATTGCAGGCTCTTGGTGTCGAGTACTATTTTGGTCACACCATCTACCAGGTGCTCTACTGTAGGAGCGTCGAAAGCATTGGCAGCGATGCTGCCGTTGGTATAAGTCCACATGAACATAAAGGCAAACCAGCAGAAGAACTGTACCAGTCCGATAGTCCAGAATGCTTTCGGAGCGTTGATGAGCAGCTTCAGCATGTTGGTCTTTTCATGTTCCTCTTCTTCGGTGATGCCGTGATACTCTGCATATTCGGCAGGCGGCATCTCTTTTACTTTGATCGAAGTGTAGATGACGCAGAAGATAAGGATGGCCGCTCCGATGTAGAATGAGTAAATAACCGAGGCGGGGATTACTCCTTGGGGAGCTGTATTGCTGATGCCAATCCATGCAAAGATGAACGGGAAGAGATAACCCACCAGGCTACCTGCATTGCATAGAAAACTCTGGATGGAGTAGGCGAGTCCTTTTTGTTTCTCATTCACCATGTCGCCCACCATCATTTTGAAGGGCTGCATGGCCATATTGATGGAGGTATCAAGGAACATCAGCGATACCAGACCGAAAATCATGGCTGTACTTACTGCCATGCCGAAGCTTCCGGCATTGGGTAGCAGGCACATGACGAGTACGGCCACCAACGAACCTATAAACAGATAAGGAATGCGCCGTCCGAAGCGTGTCCAGGTCTTGTCACTGGCGGCTCCCACAATGGGTTGTACAATGATACCTGCCAACGGCGGCAGTATCCAGAAATAACTCAAATTATGCGGGTCTGCACCCAAAGTGGAAAAGATACGGCTGATGTTTGCACTCTGCAAAGCATATGCAATCTGCACGCCGAAAAAACCAAAGCTGATGTTCCACAGCTTCCAGAAACTTAAATCGGGTTTTACTTTCATGATGGTTCAATATGTTTTATTATTTCGTTGTTCCTCTTATCACCAGATTGGTACGTACTATCTTGTTGTTGCTTTTCTCTTCTCCCTCCAGCTTTCCGATTAGAATGCTGAAAGCGCTTTTACCTACTTCCTCGCCATGTTGCTCCACAGTAGTCAGCTTCGGGTCGGTGCTTTGGGCAATGGCTCCGTCGGTGAATCCGCAGATGGATACTTCATCGGGAACTTTTATGCCGACCAGTTTGCAGGCATACAGTATGCCTGAAGCTGTCTCGTCGTTGATGGCGAAGAAACCGTCAGGGCGGTTTTCGCTTTCCAATAGGTCGGGAGTGATGGAGATGGCGCGTTCACGGGTGTCGCACAACAGAATCATGCTGTCGTCCACTGGAATTTTATACTTCTTCATGGCATCCAGGTAGCCGTTCCGGCGATTCTTGGTAATCTCCAGGTGGGGAGCCGCACTATAGAAAAGGATGCGCTTGCATCCGGTCTGTATCATGTATTCCACGGCTGCAAAGGAGCCGGCATAGTCGTCCACCACCACTCGCTCGGTTTTCAACCCCGTACATATACGGTCGTAAAAGACGATGGGAATGTCGTTGTTCAGCAGCTCCTGATAATGGTCGTATTTGGAAGTATCCTTGGCAAGTGAAGCGATGACTCCGCAGACACGGGCGGCAAGGAAAGAATGCACAATCTTCACTTCCTGCTCGTACGATTCGCTGCTCTGCGCCACTATGATATTATATCCGGCATCCGCCGCTGCTTTCTCAATTCCACTCAATACGCAGGAAAAGAAGTGGTGTACCAGTTGGGGAACAATGACGCCGATGGTATTGCTGCGGCTTGCGCGGAGGTTTACAGCCAGTACATTGGGCTTATAGCTATGTTCGCGCGCATAGGCATGGACAAGATCACGAGTTTCCTTGCTGATGTCCGGATTGTCTTTCAGCGCTCTTGACACGGTAGAAGGGGAGACATTCAGCGCCCGGGCAATATCCTTGATGGTAATCTGCGGTTTATTCATGGTATAGTTTTGAGGACAAAGATAAGGTAAACTTCCCTAATCCGATTGCAAAAATAACGTAATATGGTAAATTGGGCTTATTCGTTGAGGTTTATCGGGTTGTAAGTTTGTGCAAACGATTGCAGACACCCGTATTTTGACAAATAGAGGTGATATATAGTTCTATATTCCCTAAATGCTTATATTTGCAGTATGCAATTAATGATGATAACGCCATGAAACACATGAAGTTCTTGACTTTCTTTTTTTGTATTGCCTTTGCCGTATTTGCATGCAGCAGCAATAATGAGACAGACCCCAACGCCGGTGGACTTCCCGATAAGGAGGAACCTCTGGTTACGGACTTTGCTAAAGGTGCCGACATCAGTTGGGTGACGGAGATGGAACATAAGGGTATGAAATTTTACAATACCTCCGGTGTGGAGACCGATTGTTTCCAGCTGATGAAGGATTTGGGCCTGAATGCGGTTCGACTCAGAGTATGGGTCGACCCCAAAGAACACGATAACTGGTGCAATATGGCCGATTTGGTGACGAAAGCCAAACGTGCCGCAGAGCTGGGCATGGACGTAATGGTAGACTTCCATTACAGTGACTGGTGGGCCGACCCTGGACAGCAGCATAAGCCTGCTGCATGGAAAGGACTGAACTTGGCCGACTTGAAGAAAGCCATCGCCGACCATACTGCCGATGTACTTAATGCGCTGAAAGCGGCAGGAGTTACTCCCAAGTGGGTTCAGGTAGGTAATGAAATTCGTCCGGGGATGCTTTGGGATGAAGATGCTGCATTGAGCGGTGCGTCCTATGATGTGAGGGAATGTGATGTAAAGGGTTCCAACAGTACTTCCGAGGAAGTGAAATACCGTGAGAACTTTGCCAACCTGGCTGCTTTTATCAATGTAGGATACGATGCGGTAAAGTCCGTCTTCGACGATGCCATTGTCATCGTCCATCTGGACAATGGATATGACAACGAATTGTATACCTGGTTCTTTAATGAACTGAAAGCCAATGGCGGTAAGTGGGATATGATAGGCATGTCGCTCTATCCTTACTGGACGATGCTCGAGCACAAGGAATATACAGCTGATAGAACTATTACCGAGTGCATTGCCAATATTAATAGTGTAGCCCGGAAATACAACTGTGACGTGATGGTGGTGGAAACCGGCATGGAGTGTGCCGACGACAAAGGGAATCTGGCAAGTGCTTCCGTGCTGGCAGAAGGGAAACGCCAACTGGCCCGTGTCCTGAAAGAGTGCAAGGAGAATACCGGCGGATGTTGCAAGGGCGTGTTCTACTGGGAACCGGAATGCAGGCCGAACCAATATCGGTTGGGGGCATTCACTGAAGATGGTCGCCCCACTGTGATAATGGATGCTTTTAAATAATTATATTAACAAAATCTTTTAAAGAAGAATGAGAAAGACAATACTTATCTTTTCCTGCTGCGCCAGTTTTGCCTTGGCGGCAATGGCGCAGCGTACAGAAGCATTGTTGGAAAAGAACTGGAAGTTCACCAAGGGAGATGTTCCCGAAGCAACACAAACAAATTTCGACGACAGTAAGTGGGAAACAGTGACCATTCCTCATGATTGGGCCATCTTTGGTCCGTTCGACCGCAACAACGATTTGCAGGAGGTAGCGGTTACGCAAGACCTTGAAAAGCAAGCTTCCGTAAAGACCGGGCGTACCGGAGGGTTGCCTTATGTGGGTGTCGGTTGGTATCGTACGGCTTTTGATGCTCCTGCCGACAAGCAGGTCACTCTGGTTTTCGACGGTGCTATGAGTGAGGCTCGGGTCTATGTCAATGGGAAAGAAGCTTGTTTCTGGCCTTTCGGATATAACTCTTTTCATTGCGATGTTACCGGTTTGCTGAATGCCGACGGTAAAGACAATGTGCTGGCTGTCCGTCTGGAAAACAGACCCCAGTCCTCCCGTTGGTATCCGGGGGCGGGATTGTATCGCAATGTCCGCCTGGTTACTACGGAACGTGTCCATGTTCCGGTTTGGGGTACACAGCTCACCACACCGCATGTTTCTGCTGAATACGCTTCCGTGCGTCTGCGTACTACAATACGGAATGCCGGTGATGCGGATGTTCGTATTTCTACTGATATTATTGCGCCGGACGGTAAGATAGTATCCCGTAAGGATAATAGCCGGAAAATTAATCACGGACAGCCATTTGAGCAGAATTTTCTGATAAATGCTCCGTCTCTGTGGTCCCCTGAGACACCTTATTTATATAAGGCAGTATCTAAGATTTATGTAGATGGCAAACAGACTGACGAATATACCACGCGTTTTGGTATCCGCAGCATTGAGATTATAGCTGATAAGGGATTCTTCCTGAATGGTAAGCACCGTAAATTCCAGGGGGTATGCAATCACCACGATTTGGGCCCGTTGGGTGCGGCTGTCAATGTGGCTGCTCTTCGCCGTCAGTTGACATTATTGAAGGATATGGGATGTGATGCAGTCCGTACCTCCCACAATATGCCTGCCCCCGAATTGGTGGAACTCTGTGACGAGATGGGCTTCATGATGATGTTGGAACCTTTCGATGAATGGGATATTGCCAAATGTGAGAATGGATATCACCGCTATTTCAACGAATGGGCAGAAAAGGATATGATAAATATGCTGCATCAGTATCGGAACAATCCTTGTGTGGTAATGTGGAGTATAGGAAATGAGGTTCCTACCCAATGTAGTCCCGAGGGCTACAAAGTGGCTTCTTTCCTGCAGGATATTTGCCATCGCGAAGACCCTACACGCCCCGTTACTTGCGGTATGGACCAAGTGACGTGTGTGCTTGCCAACGGGTTTGCGGCAATGATTGATGTACCCGGCCTTAATTATCGGGCTCACCGCTATGTGGAGTCTTATGAGACTCTTCCACAGAATATTGTGCTCGGTTCGGAGACGGCTTCCACTGTAAGTTCCCGTGGTGTCTATAAATTTCCCGTACAGAAGGGAGCCAGTGTGATGTACGATGACCATCAGTGCTCCGGTTATGATGTGGAGTGTTGTTCCTGGTCGAATCTTCCCGATGAGGATTTTGCTTTGGCTGATGATTATGACTGGACAATCGGACAGTTCGTCTGGACAGGTTTTGATTATTTGGGTGAACCTTCTCCTTATAGTACGGATTCCTGGCCCAGCCACAGCTCCGTTTTCGGTATCATAGACTTGGCAAGTCTCCCCAAAGACCGTTTCTATCTGTACCGCAGCCTATGGAACAAGCAGGCAAATACCTTGCATGTCCTTCCGCACTGGACGTGGCCGGGCAGGGAAGGGGAGAATACTCCGGTTTTTGTTTACACCAGCTATCCCAGTGCCGAACTGTTCGTCAACGGAAAGAGTTATGGCAAACAGCGGAAACTTACTGCTGATGAAAGCCGTGCTTTGGAAGGTCAGGACTCCCTTGCTTTGCAGCGTCGCTATCGCTTGATGTGGATGGATGTTCCTTATGAACCGGGCGAAGTGAAAGTGGTAGCTTATGATGCTTCCGGTAAGCCTGCAGAAGAAAAGGTGATTCGTACCGCTGGCAAGCCCCATCATCTGGAGCTGGTTGCCGACCGCACCCGCTTGTCTGCCGATGGTAAGGACCTGGCATATATCACAGTCCGTGTCGTGGATAAGGACGGTAATCTTTGTCCGGCAGACAGCCGCATGGTAAACTTCTCGGTGAAGGGTGCCGGAAAATATCGCGCTGCTGCCAATGGAGATGCTACCAGCCTCGATTTGTTCCATTTGCCCAAGATGCCGGCTTTCAGCGGTCAGCTGACGGCTATTGTGCAGAGTGGCGAGCAAGCCGGTGAGATTGTGTTTGAGGCAAGGGCTAAAGGATTGAAGTCCGGAAAGCTGGTACTTTATACTTCAGAGAAATAAATAGCACTATTTGCTTCCACTCTACCACACCTGCTCTGTAACCCTTTGTTCATCGGTGTTTGAGGTGCGGTGGAAGCAACAGAAAAAGGTGGAAGCAAAATTTGCTTCCACCTCTGTTTTTAGGGCTGATATGATGTTAACTTATTGTAATGTAACAAGTTAATATCATGTCGGCCATTTTGTTAATATCGTGTTAATGGCATATTAATATTGTGCAGACACGTTATTCATATCCTGAAAGTATGTTGCTTGGTTCATACATGCATGGCATTTCTTCAGTAAAAGCTTTGTGTTTCTTTTGTTTTGTCTTGATGTTGTGTAGTGCTTAACGGTCGTAAAGCGATTTGTTGACGGCCGTAAAGCGATCTGCCAACGGCCATCAACAAATCGCCTAACGGTCGTTAGGCGGTGAAAATATCTGTAGTTCAGTAGAATAATCATATATGTTATGTGCAAGAATGCTACATGTGTAGTGGAAAGAAACGCTGTATTATGATATATCAAGTGATTTCCCTATCTTGTGCAACCGCATGCAATCGTTTGCACTGTTCGTTTCTCACATTTTGCTCTTTCTTTATACTTTACTAAATTAATAAAGCATATTTTTGTTGCGTCATGCTTTAGGTACTTGAAAGACGTTAGAAAACAAAAGTACGAAAATTATTTTTCGAATAATATATATAGGTAATTAATATTGTTAACTTTAATTTATTAAATGCATGAAGCAAGTTAATCTTAGAATCTGTCAAACGATTCTTACCCTAATGTTGGGGTTGTTCTTGTCAATTGGCGCTTATGCACAGAACATTACCGTGAAAGGGCATGTGAAAGATGCCACGGGATTGGAAGTGATTGGTGCAAATGTCGTAGAAAAAGGTAATACTACGAATGGTACAATTACTGATTTAGATGGTAATTTTACGTTGACTGTTCCTAAAGGCACTACATTGACTGTATCTTTTATTGGTTATAAAACTCAGGATGTGGTGGTTGACTCTCCTACTATTATGGTAACACTGCAGGATGATGCAGAATTATTAAGTGAAGTTGTAGTTATTGGTTATGGTTCTGTTAAAAAGAATGACTTAACAGGTTCTGTAACTGCCATTAAAGCAGAAGAAATTAATCGTGGTGCGATTACTTCTCCTGACCAAATGTTGCAAGGTAAGGTTCCGGGGTTGTTAGTGACTCCCGCGTCTGGTGACCCTACGGGAGGTGCTACAATCCGCATTCGTGGTGCAGCTTCTTTGTATGCTAGCAATGACCCGCTGATTGTTATTGATGGTGTTCCTATTACTCCGGAAGGTGGTGCAGGTATGGCGAATCCATTAGCATCGGTAAATCCCAATGATATTGAATCTTACACCGTCTTGAAAGATGCATCAGCTACGGCAATTTATGGTTCACGTGCTTCCAATGGTGTAATTATTATTACTACTAAAAAAGGTAGTGGCGATAAAATGAAGATCAGTTATAATTCGAGTTATAGTTTGAAACAAAACACTTCTACATTGGATGTGATGACTGGAGACCAGTACCGTAATTATGTAAATGAAGTTTATGCAGGCACTGACCGTTTGGCTAATATACAATCCATGATGGGAACCGCTAATACAGATTGGCAGGACTTGATTTATCGTACAGCTTTTTCTACCGATCAGAATGTCAGCCTTTATGGTAGTGTGAAGGAGAAACTTCCATACCGTGTAAGCTTGGGATATACTTATGATGAAGCCACATTGAAAGTTGGTGATAACCAACGTGCCAACATGTCCATAAGCTTGACTCCGAAGTTCTTCCAGGATCATTTGTCTGTAAATCTTAATGCAAAAGGCATATATAATCGTGCCAATTATCCTAATTCAGGAGCTATTGGTGACGCTATTAGTTTTACCCCGACTGTTGCTCCTAAAATGGAAGATGGCAGCTATTTCAATTGGTATGCATCTGATGGTTCTGCTAATACAATGGCAAGTATTAATCCTTTGTCGCAGATATATGATCCTTACAATGTGAATGATACATGGCGTTCTATGGGAAATATGCAGTTGGATTATAAAATTCATGGTTTTGAGGATCTTCGTTTGAACTTGAATCTGGGATATGACTTTTCACGTACAACTGGTACCACTTACAATGAATTAGGCTCAATTCTTTCCAAAAGAGCTGGTGCAGCCGACTATTATAAAGAGTATGCCAATCAGAACTCCAATACACTTTTGGAATTTTACGGTAATTATAATAAGGAGTTTGGTATTCACCACTTGGATGTAATGGCAGGTTATTCTTGGCAGCATAATTATGTGAAGTATAATCAAACTGAGTATTATAATAATGACCGTTCTAAAGTTTATCTGCAAAAGCCGACTGATAGACGGGAGTATTACTTGCTTTCCTTCTTTGGGCGTATTAATTATTCTATTAATTCCAAATATTTGTTCACTTTCTCATTGCGCGATGATGCGTCTTCACGCTTTTCCAAAGATAATCGTTGGGGACTTTTCCCTTCTGCGGCTTTTGCATGGAATGTGGCAGAAGAAGGTTTCCTAAAAGACAATAATTTCTTCTCAAGTATGAAACTTCGTTTGGGGTGGGGTAAAACTGGGCAGCAAGATATAGGTATGGACCGTTGCTATGCTTATCAAGCAAAATATACCGAATCTTCCGCTCTGACTACTCAAATACCTTGGGGCAATGGATACATTTACACATTGGCACCAAATGCATATAATCCCAATATTAAGTGGGAGACTACTGAAACTTATAATGTTGGTTTAGACTTTGGAATTTTTGGTGGCCGTATTAATGGTAATATTGATGCTTATTTGCGTAAAACATATGATTTGCTGAATGATATCAATACTCCGATGGGCTCTAACTTCTCTAATAAAGTTATTTCCAATGTTGGTGATATGAAGAATATGGGATTAGAGTTTAACTTGAACTTCATTCCTATTGAAAAGAAGGATATGCGCTGGACTATTAATGTGAACGGAACTTGGCAGAAGACAGAGATTACAAAACTGACGAATACAGGCGGTGATGACTATCTGGGGGTTCAGGTTGGTGCAGGTATGAGTAGTATTGGTGGTTATACTTCTCTGTATCGTGTGGGGTATACTCCTTATACTTATTATCTGTTCCAGCAGGCTTATGATGAAAATGGAAAAGCCATTGAAAATACGTTAGTGGACCGTAACGGTGATGGACAGATTACAGAAGATGACCGTTATGTGACTGGTAAGAGTATTTTGCCGAAATTCTTCTTCGGTATCGGTTCTCAGTTCACTTATAAAAAATGGGACTTTGGTTTTAATGCTCACGGATCTTTAGGGGGGTATGCGCTGAATAAGGTTGCTAAGAATAATTCGACTTCATACTCGGACGACCATAGTAAAGGATATATCAATAACTTGTCTACTTATTGCTTGAAGACTGGATGGACTGAAGCCTTGACTGAGTACCAGCAAGTTTCAGATATGTTCCTGGAGAATGCTTCTTTCTTCCGTCTGGATGATATTAATGTAGGTTATACTTTTGATAAGTTTGCTCATTGGAATGGAAAAATCCGTGTAGGAGCTTCTGTACAAAATGTATTTACCATCACTAAATATAGTGGGCTTGATCCTGAGCTTACAGCAGCAGATGGTGTAGATAACAATTTGATTCCACGTCCTCGTCTCTACACCGTGCGTCTGAATATTAATTTCTAAACTAGAGAATGTACATGATTATGAAAAAGATTATATATAGCTTGGCAATTGTAGCGTCTATGTTGACGTTGAATGCTTGTATCGGAGATTTGGATACATTGCCGTTAAATGAAATGGATAAGACTGCTGGGCAGGCTTATCAAACATTGGAGGATTTTGAAAAAGGATTAGCATATATCTATGGTTCTTACTCTTTGGTTAGCCAGAATGATCCGGGTAGTTCTGACATAGCGGTAGAAGATGCCGGTCAGAGCGAATTGATACGCCAGTATGTTGTATTAAATGAGATGTCTTGTGATGTTCTGAAGTGTACATGGGGGGATAGTTATATTACTGATACACAGAATAACTCATGGACTTCTACTCCTAATGCTGCTACGATAGCGGTGTATACACGCTGCATGGTGACTGTGACCCGTGCCAATGAATTCTTGCTTCAAAGTAAAGGTTCTTCTGTAGAAGGAGTTGCCGGTCTTCGTGCAGAAGCGCGTTTTTTGCGTGCGTATGCCTATTATATGCTGATGGACTTGTATGGTAATCCTCCTTTTGCCCTTGAAGAAAATATTGGTGGAGAACTGCCTTCGCAGATAGGACGCACAGCCTTGTTCCAATGGATTGAAAGTGAATTATTGGATTTGGTTTCCGGTAGTGATATGCCGGCTGTTGGTACTGTTGGTTATCCACGTGTAACGAAAGGTACAGCCCAGGCTTTGTTGGCGCGTATGTATCTAAATGCTGAAGTATATACAGGCACAGCTCGTTGGGCAGATGCTCGTTCGGCGGCTGAGGCTACTATTGGTATGGGATACCAACTATGTAATAATTATGAAGAACTCTTTATGCAGGATAACAGTGAAAACGCTAATGCTCAAAAAGAGATGATTTTTGCAATTGGTTACGATCGTGATAGAACTCAGAGTTGGGGGGGGACAACACATTTGGTTTCCGGTAGTTTGGATGATGCCAATAGTGAAGCTATTGCAAAAGAACTGGGATATCCGGAAGGAAGCCATATCGCTCGTGAAAGATGGAACGGGTATCATGTCCCGAATGAATTTGTTGAATATTTTGAATTATCTGGCGTTGAGTGGGGTGGTTCTGGTATAGGATATGATAGAGCTGCCAGTGATAAACGTGCATTCTTCTCTAACGTAGGTTGTGTAGAGGCATTTGATAAGTCAAAAGCAGAAACAGGATGGAGATGCTGGAAATTTTCAAGTCGTGACTCTCAAGGAAACATTTACTCAAGTGATAGCTATGAGAAGTTCTCTTCCATTGATTTCCCGATGATTCGTCTGGCTGAAATGTATCTGATTTATGCAGAGGCACAAGCTCGTCTGGATGGCGGAATAACAACAGATTCTAAAGCATTGGGATATGTTAAGGCTTTACGTGATCGTGCGGGAGTTTCTATGCCTTCGTCCATTGATTTGGATTTTATCTTGAAAGAGCGCGCTCGCGAACTGATGTTGGAAGGACATCGTCGTACAGACTTGATCCGTTATGGGTATTTTACTTCCATGTCATTCCCTTGGCCTTATAAGGGTGGTGTACCTGACGGAAGAACTGCTTTACCATCATATCGTACAATTTATCCGATTTTGAGTACCGATTTGACCGAGAATCCTAATTTGGTTCAGAATCCTGGTTATTAATACATCAATAAGAAACTGTAATGATAAAACTTTAGCAATATGAGACTATTTAAAAATATAATGCTGTTTGCAGCAGTTGCGACAGCTCTATTCACTTCGTGTGAAACGGATGTGGATACACCTCAAATCAGTACTCCTGAGAGCTTTGTTGCTCCTGTGATCGGGCAGTGCAGTGATGTAATTGTAAATGCTGATAATTCAGCGAATGAGAATGTGATTTTTACTTGGACAGCAGCGGATTTCGGGCTTCCGGTCCAGATTCTTTATTCTGTATACTTGACTTCCGGTGAGAACTCTGCTTTATTGGGAACTTCTTCTACAACTTCCTATGCAATATCTAAGGGAGACTTAAATGGAGTTGTTATAAATAGTTTGGGGGTTGCTGCTAATGAAACAGCCACTGTGTCTGCTTATGTAACAGCTAAAATGTACGGAACAGATAATTATGAGCCTATTGCTTCTGCTGTTTCCAATAATTTTAGTGTAACGACTTATTCTGCACCATTGACTTCCCTCTATTTATGTGGTGAGTTTAGTGGAAGTTGGGATATTAACAACGCTCCGATTTTCTGGGAAACAACTGGTGGTTCCAATACTTATGTCTGTATGGCAGACTTCTCGAAGACTGCGGCAGGAGATGATGCCACACGCTCTTTCTTTAAGGTTGTAGCGCAGCAGGCTTGGAGTGGAGACAATTGGGGATATAATGATTTGAAACCTTCTTGGAATTGTCCGGAACAGGCTGATGCTAACTTGTCGTTACCACTTTCTGAAGGTAATATTTTTGAGATAACTGTAAATAAGACTGTGATGACGATTGATAAGAAAGCTATTGGCAATAAATTAGGTCTGACAGGTGATTTCAATAATTGGGGTGAGGGTAATCCTGATGCAATCTTTACTTATGACTATTTAAGTAGCAGTTGGAAGACTGAGCCTATTGCATTGGAAGCTGGTAAATCCATAAAAGTGCGTGTTGATGGTGCTTGGACCACAAATTGGGGGGCAACTGGCACAATGAGTACTGCTGTTGCCGGTGGATATGAACTAGAAGCAGGAAAAGATAATATCAGTGTACCGGAAACTGGTACTTATATAGTTGTGTTCCACGGTAACCGTACTCCTTATGTACTGGAACTTGTGAAGCAATAATAAAGTTTTAATCTTCAAAAATAAAGAGATATGATAAAATATTTAAAATATATGTTCATGGCAGCTATCATTATGATAGCTGCTACGGGATGTCAGGAAGATATTGAGGATACTTTTTCCAAGGAACCGGCAGCTCCTGAACTTGTGAATAATGGTACTATTCTGATGACCAAGAACACAATGTCAGAATCTATTACATGGGCATGGTCGGCTGCTCGTTTTATGAAAGGCGAAACCAGCTACACACTTTATGCGCAGTATGGTGATGCAATTCCAGTACAAGTAGGTTCTTCTACTAAAGGATTGTCTTTGACCTTGACAAAGAATGAATTCCAGACATTGTTAGGAGGTGTTCAAGGCATTCCGGAAAATGCATCTTTTGATTTGTCTTTCTATGTAGAGGCTACAGATGAGAATGGTGGATATAAATCAGCAGCACAATTGATGACTGTTTACTCGTATGGTGATGCTGTTTCTGCGGTGCTTACAGCAAATGCGGCTGATGTAATTCTTGACATCACAGCTCCTGCGGAAGAATTGCAGTTACTGACGTGGGAAGCTGCGCGTTTAGAGTATGGCGAGGCAATCACTTATAATGTTTATATCACCTATAATGGCGGTGAATTGACTGAAGTTGCAACAGGGTTAACCGAAACAGCTTGTTCTAAAACGGTGGATGAATGGAATGAATTGGTGGTAGCTTCAGGTGCGCCTGAAGCACAAGCCGCTGATGTGGAATTTATAGTAAAAGCTTATTCCGAAACTTATCCGGAAGGTATTCCTTCAGCTCCCTTGAGCATTAGTATTACTACTTATAAGGCTACTTATCCAGCATATCTGTTAATAAGTGGAACAGATAAGAAGCTCCCTCATAGTACAGTAACTAAGGGACTGTTTGACTGTTTTGTTAATTTGGAAAGTGGTGTCTCGTTTAAGTTTATTGACCAAGATACACAAACAGAATATGGTAGTGATGATGTTGAGACTACTACTGATGATAAGGGAAATGTTGTAACATCAGGTACTATTGGTAGTGGAGTTATAACAATCCCTGCTGGTTTATATCGTATCAGTGCGGATATCAAATTTGGTACTCTTCAGATTGTTAAAATTAATTCTATGGGAATGATAGGTGCTGCCACACCTAATGGATGGAATGCTGAACTGCCGATGGAATATGATGCAACCGCAAATACTTATTCTGTTGTTACAACATTGACTCAAGATGGAGAATATAAGTTCCGTGCGAATGACAATTGGGGATTTGCCATTGATAAGAATGGTGACTTCCGTGATGGCGGCGATAATATGGTATTTGAAAAGGAAACCGGTGAATATAAGGTTGTACTTGACGTGAATAGCCATCCTTATACAGCGAAAATATTAAGTACCTCATTCCCGGAAAAACTGTATCTTCCTGGAGCTCAAAACTGGAATGTACCCTTTACGTTATATTTAGGGGGTAATGGTGAAGGTAAATTTGAAGGTGGCGTCAATATGACAAGCAATGAGTGGAAGTTCTCTCCGGTTACAGATTGGGGACAAGACTTTGCTGGTACGATCGAATTGAATGAGGCTGGTTATGGGAAGGGAGTATATGGTGGCTCTGGTAATATTAATACTCCGGCGGGCTATTATTATATCCAAGTGGATATGACTACCGGTACTTTTGAAATGCAGCGCATTGATAAGGTTGGCTTGATTGGTTCTTTCAATGATTGGAAAGATGATGCAGTCTTTGTATATGATGCAGAAAAGAATGTATGGACGTTGTCGGATGTGACTCTTACAACTACCGATGAGTTTAAAATTCGTTTTAATGCTGCCTGGGATATGAACCGTGGTTGTGAGGTGGCCCTTACTCCTGGTACTAAAATACCAGTCAATCAAGATGGAAATAACATGAAGGTGGCTGAAGATGGTAACTATACTATAACAGTAGATATGTCAACTAATCCTAATACAATTACGGTTGTAAAATAAAGAATTTATACTGAGAGATATGAATTGAATCGGCTGTCTGAACACTACAATTAGGAATGTCATTTTGTCGAATATGTTATTATTCAAGATAGAGCAAGATGAACGTCGTAATGGAGTGATTAGACAGCCGATTCTGTGTTTATGGGTGTATTTTATTAAAATGAATTTGCATGAAAATGAGATTTGTCCTTGTCTGTGGATTGATATTGTCGGTTGTAACAAGTAAAGCCCAGACAGCCTTTGAAGAAATAAGTGCTGATCCCAATAAAAGCGCCAGTGTATATTATGCCTATCCTGAAATAAGTGAACAATATACTCTTCCTCCTGAAGGATATACCCCTTTTTATATTTCTCATTATGGGCGGCATGGATCTCGCTATCTTATTTCTGATTCTGAATACCAAACAGTAATGGAAATATTGGATAAAGCAGATGCTGTAGGTTTTCTGACAGATAAAGGGAAGAGTGTTCGTAGTAGGCTTGAAGTGGTTTGGAGAGATGCAGAGGGGTTGGGAGGGCAGCTTACTCCTTTGGGATATCGACAGCATCGTAGTATTTCTGAACGTATGTTTTATAATTTTCCGGATGTATTTAAAGGTAAACGGAAAATAAGTGCTTGCTCCACTGTTGTAATTCGTTGCGCATTGAGTATGGCTACTTTTTGTGAGACCCTTAAGGGGTTGAATCCTGAGTTACAATTTACTTATGGTTCAGGTGAACGCTATATGCGCTATTTGAATTATTGGAATGAGAATGCTCGTGAGTTTACTTCGGATGAGTCTGATTGGAGGAAAGATTATCATGAGTTTTGTAGAGAGCATATTCATCCGGAAAGATTGATGAGACTTTTGTTTTCAAACCAAAATTATGTGCAACAGCATGTCAATCAGGAGCAGTTGATGATGGGATTATATTGGATTGCATCAGATATTCAGAATACGGAATTAGACTTGTCCTTTTATGATATTTTTGAAAAAGAAGAGTTGTTTGATATCTGGCAGGTAAATAATTATAAGCATTATGTTTGTAATGGAACTTGTCCTTGGGGAAAGGAGATTGTACAAAGAACTTTTATTCCTTTACTTGAAAATATATTGGATTCTGCAAATGAAGCCATACAAAATGATGAAATGGCTGCTACATTGAGATTTGGACATGATGGAAATGTTATGCCATTGACCGGTCTTCTTCATTTGGAAGGGTGTTATGGAGAAGAAACCAATTCTGAAAACTTCTATAGAGTATGGAGTGATTATAAAATTGTTCCTATGGCTGCTAATGTACAAATTATTTTTTATCGAAAAAGAGGTACGGATGAAATAATTGTCAAGTTTATGTTGAATGAAAAAGAAACAACCATTCCAATAAAGAGTGAAATAGCTCCATTTTATTTTTGGAAAGATGTTGAAAAATTCTATCGTGATTATATTGGTTACTTATATAGAGATATAAAAAAATAGATTATATATCGTAGGTCATGAAAATAAGAACTTTATTTGTTTTATTCAGTTTTTTATTGTGTCAATGGAGTGTTGCACAACAAACTGTTTCATCTGGAAAACTCGTGGAGTATCCTCTGTTCAAATCGGCCATTGTAGCTCCTCGTGATGTTTTTGTTTGGCTTCCTTCAGATTATTCTCCAGAAAACAGATACGATGTCATTTATATGCATGACGGACAAATGCTTTTTGATGCTGCTTCCACTTGGAATAAAGTAGAATGGGGAGTGGATGAGGTTTTGGGAGAACTGTTGGAAGAGAAAAAGATAAGGCCATGTATTGTGGTTGGTATTGCTAATATCGCTCAAAGCAGGTATGAAGATTATTTCCCACAAAAAGCTTTGAAATATCTGCCTAATGGAAACATACCTGAAAACATTCACTTTAATGCGGACAATTATCTCCGTTTTTTAGTAGAGGAAGTCAAACCCTTTATTGATAAGGAGTATTCAACTAATAAGGGAGTAGAGCATACGTTTGTAATGGGTTCCAGTATGGGTGGGTTGATTTCTCTGTATGCAATATGTGAATATCCTGAGATTTTTGGTGGAGCAGCTTGCTTGTCTACCCATCTCACCATGATTATCAGTAGTACACAGCCTACTAAGGAGCAGACTGATTTGTGGTTTTCTGCTTTTGAAAGTTATCTTGCCGATCATTTGCCGAAAGCTAATAGCAGACTGATTTATATGGATAGGGGAGACGCGACATTGGATGCTTTTTATCCTCCTTATCAAGACAAATTGGATAAGCTGATGAAAGAAAAAGGATGGACCAAGCCTATGTGGATATCCAAGGTCTTTCCGGGAGCTGCGCATATAGAAACGGATTGGATGAAGCGTTTGGAATATCCGGTGAAATTTTTGATAGGAACTGAGAGATGATGATGAAAGGAATGTATTGTTTTTGATTTATAAGTATGATTCGTAAAGTTTTTAATTGTATTTTGTTTTGCCTGTTGTTTCTTTTGTTGCCATTGAGTGCGCAGGATAAAATTCAGGAGGTTGCCCTCGCCTATTTGCATGATGAGGCGATGTCGCCTGATGACTATCTGGTAGCCAAATTCCGGAAGGCAGATATTGTGTTATTAGCAGAAGACCATGGGGTGAAAGAAAATCTGGACTTTGTTTGTAATTTGATACCTAAGTTATACGAGAATAATATTGTACTGGGTATGGAGTTTGGGGCATACGAAGATCAGCGACGGTTGGATTCTCTAATCAATGCTCCGAAGTATGATGAGCAAGTGGCTCGCGAACTGATGTTCAATTATAATACCCGATGGGCGATTACTGAATATATGGAAATTTATAGGGCTGCATGGAAATGGAACCGTTCACTGCCCAAAGATGCAAGGAAATTCCGGATATTGAATATCAGTTATCATTATAACTGGCAGAAATTCTCCGGAGTTAGAACTCCGGAAAATATGCATGAGGTATTTCCATTGGGAAATACAGAAGACTTTCGGTGTGGATTGCTGGAACGGGAAGTTCTGGCGTCAGGACAGAAGATATTAGTATTGACCGGAACTCCCCATGCTTTTACTTTTTATCATTTTCCCTACTATGATTATACGTCTCCGGGTTATGTACGTTACGAACAGAATTTTCTTGGAAATTTGTTGTACTCTAAATATGGATCGAAAGTAGTTGCAATAGCTTTGCATCAACCTTTCCCGAACCGTTTAAACCGTCAGCCGGCATTACTTTCTCCTGCTTTAGGTAGATTGGAGGCCATAATGGGGAGGATGGACAATAAACCTATAGGGTTTGATTTAAAAGGTACACCTTTAGGTAAGTTGGATGATGATAGCTATTACTCAATGGGATATAATGATTTTACGTTGGCAGACTTATTTGACGGATATATATTCCTTAAGCCGATTAGTGGATTGTCCTCTTGTAGTATAGACTATAAGTTTATGGATGATACTAATTGGAATGAGGCTGTCAGCAATAATCCGGATCCGGATTGGCATCCTCGTCCCCAAACCAGGGAACAATATTGGGAGATGATAAAAGATTTCGTGGATATCAGAAGACGGTATACAGATGTTCAATAGATGTGTTTGGGAACTATGCAAACGTTTTCGTCCTTTAACTCCACTTTTTCATTATAGTCTGTCTATCAGCTATTTTATCTTCCTTATCTTTGAATCATAATAATTTGAAAATCTAATGATATGAAGACAATAAAGCTTCTTTCTTTTTTTTTATTTTGTGTGTTATCATTCTGCTTGGTAGCTTGCAGTGATGATAATGGTACTACACCAACGCCGGAACCGGAGCCGGAGCCAACGCCGTCAGAATGGACTGTGATAACTGCAACTCCTACAGATTGGGATGGGGAGAAACGTGCGGACATCTCTTATCAGTTACTGGTCTACTCCTTTTCCGATGGCGATGGTGACGGTTATGGCGATATTAATGGCTTAATTTCTAAACTGGATTATATAGATGCTTTGGGTGTGAAGGCTATTTGGCTTTCTCCTATTCATCCATCTCCTTCGTATCATGGCTATGATGTGACAGATTATACGAGGGTGAATCAGAAGTTCGGCACGGAAAGTGATTTTGACCGATTGGTTGCCGAGGCTCATAATCGGGGCATTAAAATTTATCTGGATTATGTCTTGAACCATACGAGTGTGGAGCATCCGTGGTTTTTGGCTGCAAAATCTTCTACTGACAGTGAATATCGCAATTACTACATATTCTCTCAAGACCCGGAAGCTGACATCAAGGCGGGAAAAATTGATATGATTTCCAGTGAAGGGGGAAACGGATATAATTCGGGAGAATGGTATTCTACGACAGCTTCAACAGATGTCGTAAGCGGATGTTATAAATTTGTACTCGATTGGTCGAATGCTTCAAAACCTACGGTGACGGTGAGCGTTGCAGAAAAGGCGGATACGGATAATACAGACCAGACAACTACTGGTGCCAAGTATCTTTATTATGGTGACCCTGCTGTTTGTAAGAAATTTTATGATAAGGGAAATGGTATTTATGAATTGACAGTGGACTTCTCTTCACCTTGGGGATTCTTGATTCGTACCAGCAATACAGATTGGGGCAACCATAAATATGGTGCTGCCTCTACCAGTACTCGTCTGAAATATGGCGAACCTTTTGCTTTAAAGCAAGGTGAGGATGCAGAAGATATTATGTTTGAGTCTATGAACCTATGGTATTATCACTCTCATTTCTATACAGCCTCCTTTGCCGACCTTAATTACGGTAAATTGTCTGATTTGAAAAGTTCTCCGGCATTCAAGGCTGTGGTCGCAGCAGCTAAGGGATGGATAGACCGTGGAGTAGATGGATTCCGTCTTGATGCAGTGAAACATATCTATCATAATGCTGGAGGTTCAGAAAATCCGACTTTCTTGAGAACTTTCTATGATGAACTGAATGCTTATTATAAACAGAAGGGTAAGACGGAAGACCTTTACATCGTGGGTGAAGTTCTTTCGGGTGCTAGTGAAGTAGCCCCTTATTATCAAGGGCTTCCCGCACTGTTTGAGTTTGACTTTTGGTATCGTTTGGAGTGGGCCATTAATAACAGTACGGGTTGTTACTTTGTAAAAGATATCATGAGCTATCAACAGCTTTATGCTGCTAACCGGACAGATTACATAGAAGCTACCAAACTTTCGAACCATGATGAAGATCGTACTGCTTCCAAACTGGGTAAATCCATTGATAAGGAGAAACTGGCGGCAGCTGTCTTACTGACCGGTCCGGGCGAACCTTATATCTATTATGGTGAAGAACTGGGACTCTATGGAATGAAGGACAATGGTGACGAGTATGTGCGCGGTCCGATGTTGTGGGGAGATAATACGGTGACTGCCTATACGGATAAGATAGACAAGGGGGTAGCTTCCAGCATAAAGTCTGTGGTGGAACAGCAGAATGATGAAAGTTCTCTGTTGAATGTTTATATTCGGTTTGCCAAACTACGTAATACTTATCCTTCATTGGCTGAAGGAAAGATGTCAAAACATGGCATTTACAATGAAAATAATACCACTGCCGGTAAGACTATTGCTGCTTGGTATATGACGAAGGATACAGAGAAAATGTTGGTAATACATAACTTTGGTGTCTCTGCCACTGAAATTACACTGACGGATAAGATAGAGAAAGCCGTCGGAGTAAATGGGGATATTCAGCAGAAGAAGGACGGTGATGACATTATGGTAAAAATGGGCGCATATAGCACTGTCGTATTTAAAATATCCCAATAAAGCCGTTTTTATTCATACATCTTTATCAGCACCCGATTCAGCCAGTTCCAACGGAAACGGAACCAGCGTCGGGTGCTGCTTTGTTTTCCTCCAAAGCGGAGAACGAACTCACGGTAGCCATGTTTACGGAAGGGAAGTCCCACATCCATGAACTCTAAGTGGCGGTATCCGCGTTGTTTGGCATCATCCAGTGCTTTCCATACAGCAAGAATACCCGGATATTGCAGGGCATAAGTCTTGCGCATGCCACCGGAGAACCACAGGTAGGCGCTATCATCTGAATAAATGCATGCACTGCCACCGATAATCTTCTCTTTATAAGTGACGATGAAGATTTTGCTTTGTTGCCCTTTTGTCAATTGGTTTTCGAGATGCTGAAAGAACTTGATGCTGGGGAAGTGGCGCCGTATCTTGGAAGAATATACGTGGCGCAACATCTGGGCAAAACAGAGAATCTCCTCTTTGGTACGTGCTTCCCGCACTTGGGCACCGTTTTTGAGGCCTTTCTTTATTTGCCGGATACGTGACGGGCTGAAACGCTCTTCCACCTTTTCGACGCTGTGCAGTGAGTTGCGCACCCGTAGCCAATTGATGGCGATGTATTGGTTGGCCCGGAAAGATTTGTATCCGAACATGGCATTTTCCAGGTTGCGGAACTCGATGAGAAAAGAATCGCGCAATGCTTCATTGGTAAGCCTTTGCAACATGTCACTGAAGATAGCCTCTTTGTCTGCCTCGTTGTCGAAATATTCTCCCATACCGTACACCTCACATCTTTTGATGATGCCGGGGGGAAACATGCGGATACTTTTACGTATGGCGGCAAGCAGTTTCGCAACGGGCTTGTCATCTTCAGATGCCACAATGAGTATGGGGGTATACCCCGGAGTTTCCTCGTAGATTCGGAACAACTCCGTGGAATGGAAGGTGTTGGTCCCCGGTAGGTCAGGAACCTTGCTCCCACGGTAATATGTAGTGAGTTTGAGGGGCATTGCTTGCAAACTTAACAAAAAAACTGAAATTTCGGTTGGCATGGGTAGGCTTTTTTATTAAATTTGTCACTATAGCTGAAGTCTTACATAAAAAGAATGGATATGATTTTTAAGAAAAAGAAAACGGTTCTCGAAGAACAGCCGCTGTGCTACTGGGAAGAGTCCTCTTATATGATGGCAGTGCCTAAGGAGGGTGGAATGGATTTGTCGGTACGGCTTTTTGAGCGCGTGGCTGCTATCTCTGGAGTGGAATTGTTGAAAAAACGTTTGCCTGATGAAGACGAACCGGGATATATGGAAGTAGGATATGATGGCGAAGTGTATGAAATAGGCTTCTATGAAGGTGATTTTTCAATGCCTGATATGTTTAATCGTCGGGATTATTATTTCACTGACGAAGAACTATATGCTATTGGCAGAGCCGATAGGGCACTTACGGTGTTCATGAAGTTCGGCGTTGACGGGCAGAAGTCCTACCATCTGCAACTGAAGATTGCTGTAGCTATGGTGCCCGACCTGCTTGCCATTGTGGACGAAAGTGCCGAGAAACTGGTTTGTGCTCGGTGGGCCACTCTAGCTGCCGACTCGGCGGTAGTTCCCGGAACGAGTGTTTTGTTTACGGTACATGCTGTGACTGATGAAGGAGGCGAGGTGTGGTTGCATACGCACGGATTGAACCGTTGCGGTTTGTATGAACTTGAGATTCTGAAATCAGACAAGGAGAATTACAACAACCATTATTACTTGATTTCCACCCTTGCCAGTCATCTGCTCGATAAAGACGATAGGACTCCCGAACCAGGTGCTGGCGTATATATCGGAATGTTGAATGACCGTTTGCCGATAGTGGCCACCTACGTTTCGTGGACAAAGGCGCTGGATGAGTACCGAAGCCTCGCTCTTGGCAGTGCGGACGACCGTGAGGAAGGACACAACGGCCGCACGGCACCCGTGTTCATCTATACGAGTGAGGACGACGAGAAAAAGGGCAGACTGCGGAAGGTGTCCGAATACGATAGCATGTGGGGTGAGAATCCACTATTCTTTATTAGTACCCGTGAGACCAATCGCATGAGTGCGTTGGCTCGCGAGCGTTTCGGTCTTGTGAAATACATGGCAAAGAAGGACGAAAGCTCTATCTTGCTTAAAATTGGCTTGAAGACAGACAGTGCCGAGCAGGCTGACGACCGCGAACATATTTGGTTTAAGCTGTTGGAGTTTGATGGAGAACGCTTCAAGGGACAGCTTATACAAGAACCTTACGACGTCAGCCACATGCACGAGGGTGATGAGGCGTGGTTTACGGTAGAGGATGTGACCGACTGGATAATCTATTTAGAGGAATTTTCGGTTGCTCCGGATACCGCCTATCTGCTTGTCTGATACAAAAGGAAGCGGGGAGAAGATTGTAAGGGCTTTTATTCGCCATTCCCGGATATTTTATCTAAATTTGCCTTCGCTAAACACGAATATGTTATGGAAAGTTTCAGTGAATTGATAAAAGCCCGCCGCAGCATGCGGAAGTTTACAGAAGAAGAATTGACACAAGAACAAGTCGTTACTTTGATGAAAGCTGCTTTGATGGCACCCACGTCGAAGCGTAGTAATGCATGGCAGTTTATAGTGGTAGACGAGAAGGATAAATTGAAGGAATTGTCCTATTGCAAGGAGCAGGCATCGCAGTTCATTGCCGATGCGGCATTGGCAGTAGTGGTTGTTGCCGACCCGTTGGCAAGCGATGTGTGGATAGAGGATGCCTCCATTGCCTCCATTTACCTGCAACTTCAGGCCGAAGATATGGGACTGGGAAGCTGCTGGGTGCAGGTGCGCGAACGTTTTACGGCTTCCGGTATGCCTTCAGGCGAGTATGTGCACGAGGTGCTGGATATTCCTTTGCAACTGCAGGTGCTTAGTGTTATTGCTATCGGTCATAAGGGGATGGAGCGTAAGCCTTTCAATGAAGACAATCTGCAGTGGGAAAAGATACATATCAATAAATACGGAGGAAAGTAACAGTGAGTGCAGCAAAAGCAAACAATAACCGTGATACGTATAAGGCCACTGCCATCACACTGATTGTATTCGGTATTCTTTATTTGGTAGACAAATTGGTGCATTTCTCTGCAATCGGCTTGCCATGGGTGATGAATAAGGATAATTTTCTGCTGTATACCGCAGTGATTTTTTTGCTGTTCAAGCATGACAAGTCGGTGGGATTGGTATTGATAGGCTTATGGCTGATATTGAACTTCGGATTGATAACGGCTTTGCTCGGTACGATGTCGGCTTATCTGTTGCCACTGGCATTGCTGGTATTAGGGGCTATTCTGTATTGGTTGGCAACAAGATAAGTGTATGGCGGGAAGAAGTATAGAAGATACGTCTATTGCCTTTATCGGTGCCGGAAATCTGGCTACTAATCTGGCAAAGGCTCTTTATTGGAAAGGGTTTCGTATTGTGCAGGTCTACAGTCGTACAAAAGAATCAGCGCAGGAATTGGCACAGACGGTGGAGGCGGTATATACCACGGATCTGCAGGCGGTTACGAAGGAGGCGCAGCTTTATATCGTTTCGCTGAAGGACGCGGCTTTTGTGGAATTATTACCCCAGATTGTTTCTGGAAAGGAGAATGCTTTATGGGTGCATACAGCCGGCAGTATTCCTATGAATATTTGGCAGGGGCATGTTGCGCGTCATGGAGTGCTTTATCCGATGCAGACTTTCAGTAAGCAGCGTGAAGTGGATTTTGGACAGATACCGTTTTTTGTGGAAGGCAACTCGGAAGAGGATGTGCGGCTTCTGAAGGATATTGCCTCAGCCCTATCGGAAAAAGTGTATGAAGCAAGTTCTGAGCAGCGCAAAAGTTTGCATCTGGCGGCTGTGTTTACGTGCAATTTTACCAATCACATGTATGTGTTGGCTGCTGAACTGCTGAAAAAGTACGGGTTGCCGTTCGAGGCAATGCTCCCCTTGATAGACGAGACGGCCCGTAAGGTGCATGAGCTGGAACCGCTTGCCGCACAGACAGGACCGGCTGTGCGCTATGATGAGAATGTCATTGACGAGCATCTGCGGATGCTTGCCGATGAGCCGCAAATGCTGGAACTATATCGGGAGATTAGCGAGAATATACATCGGTTGGCAATAAGATAACCGGACGCCGATGCTTGCCTCTTTTGAACGAATGTTTTGCTGTATATAGGTATATTATAATGAACAAGAAAAAAGTGCAATGAGTACCATAAACTATGATTTGAAAAAGATAAAAGCCCTTGTTTTTGATGTGGACGGTGTGCTGAGTGCCAATGTTATCCCTATGAGTTCAGAGGGTGAACCTCTGCGTACGGTCAACATAAAGGATGGTTATTCCCTGCATTTAGCTGCTAAGCAAGGGGTGTTGCTGGGTATAATTACGGGTGGACGTACAGAAGCGGTCCGCAAGCGTTTTACTTCTTTAGGTTTTGAGGATGGAAATATCTATATGGGTTCTTCTGTTAAAATCCATGATTACCATGACTTCCGTGACCGTCATGGCTTGAAGGACGAGGAAATATTGTATGTAGGTGATGATATTCCCGACTTGGAGGTGATGCGTGAGTGTGGTTTGCCGTGTTGTCCTAAGGATGCTGTGCCTGAGGTAAAGGCTGTGGCTCGCTATATTTCGTATGCAGAAGGCGGTTATGGCTGTGGTCGCGACATTGTGGAACAGGTATTGAAAGTGCAAGGGCTTTGGATGGCAGATGAAAAAGCTTTCGGTTGGTAGTTGTTTCAATCGTTAAATTGTAAATCGTCAAATCGTAAATGATATGATGTTAGATAATCTGAAGAAATATAAGGTGATTCTCGCCTCCAATTCTCCGCGAAGGAAAGAATTGCTGGCTGGTTTGGGAGTGGAATATGAAGTAAGAACTTTGCCCGATGTGGATGAATCTTATCCCGAGACATTGCGGGGAGCGGATATTCCTCTCTACATATCCAGGGAAAAGGCAGATGCCTACCGTGATATGATGCATCCGGACGAATTGATGATTACGGCAGATACCATTGTCTGGCTGGATGGACAAGTTCTCGGAAAGCCCAAGAATAGGGAAGAAGCCATGCAGATGTTGCGCGACATGTCCGGACGTACCCATGAAGTGTTTACCGGTGTGTGCATCACTACTACTGAGTGGCAACGCAGTTTTGCAGCGGCAACAGAAGTGCGTTTTGCTAAACTGAGCGAAGAGGAAATTGCCTATTATGTGGACAAATACCAACCCATGGATAAAGCCGGAGCTTATGGTGTACAAGAGTGGATTGGATTCATTGGGGTGGAAAACATATCCGGGAGTTACTATAATATAATGGGGCTCCCCGTACAGAGACTGTACAGGGAGTTGTTGGAGATCTAAACCAGATCCATCATTAGAGGGATATCTTTTTCACTGATTCCTTGTCTGACAAGTGTTTCTTTGTCTTTACCGAACATTTCTCTAAAAATCTCCTGCCCGCCATATTCCAAAGCTGCTTTACTGTAAAGTTCTGCAGCTTTTTCTATTTTGCCCGTTCTCCAAGCAACATGTCCGGCATTGAGATAGTCTGCCGCGAGTGGTTTGGAGGTGAGTATCTTTTCGTAATACTTCATTGCTTGCTCATACTTGCCGTTGACAAACGAACACCAGCCTATAGCACGCCATGCTTTGATACAATTGCTTTCGATGAAATCAAGCTTGAAGAAATATTGCAGAGCCTCTTCATATCTTTCCAGTTCGGCAAGGCAGCTTCCGGCGTAGAAAAGGACATTATGGCTTTCCGGCTGGATTGCCTCCACTTTCTTATAGTATTCCAGTGCAGAGGCAAAGTCCCTTATCTGCCGGTAGCACGTAGCGAGATGGCGGATTGTCCAGACATGGTCGGGCTTTAGTACATCGGCTTTCAGGTAGGCGTCTATCGCTTCCTTATACCTCTTTTCCTTTTGCAGGCAATAGCCAGCCTTTTGGAAAATGTCTGCATTTGCATGGTTCAAGGCTATCAATTCCTTATAAAGCTCCAATGCTTCTGCCGGGTGTTCTTTGCGGAAGTGGAAGTCGGCGATGGTAATCAGCAGCTCGGGTTTGCACAGAATCTCTTTGAGTGCCGGGATACGGTGCAGGGCAATCTCCTCCTTGAAGATGTCACGGAACTCGTGTCTGCGTTGGCTTAACTTGAAGAAACGGTATAAGTCGTGGACATACTGGTTGCTGATGACATCCGGTCGTTCGGCATACTGCCGCAAAGCGGAGGATTTGCTTTCGTCCATGAGTGCATCCAGATCCTGAGAAGTCATCTGGCTGAGCATCATCGTACGCTGTGACTGTGGTATATGTGCCATTGTAAAGCAAAGGGAATATTTGTCACTATTGCAGAAGAAACCGGATTGGAGGATAAGGGAGAGGATGGCATTGTCTCCGGTAGGCTTGAATCCGAATTCCTTGATGATGCTGGAGTGATGCATGTCGAACGGATAGAACCAGTTGTACGGTTCCTTAAAGAACGGATAAGTCTTGAGTTGTGCAAACGTACTCATATAGACGTCAGCGCCTTCCAGCTGTAATTCGTTCATCTCTCGTATCTTGTCTCCCAGTCCGGAACTTTCAAAAGCTTTTTCCCAATCCGGATTAAGATCGTTTTCCTCAGGGTTCTCTTCAAAACCGAATTTCATGTTGCGCATGATGTTCACATTCCTCATCATCTCCGGAATGATTTCTTCACGCATCTTCTTGTCTATCTTTTCCGTTTCCTGGCTACGGAGCAACTCGATATAAATACGGTTCAGTTGCTTGCCGAAACTGCTGTCTTCATTGAGCAGGGAAAGGCGGGCTGTTAATTCGGGATAAAGCGACAGACGGGTGGGATGAAAAAGAAGTGCGAAAGCGATACCTACCAAAGCCCGTTGGTTTACTTGCGTATTTGCATGCGTTACGGCGTTCAGCAACCATGAGAATTTACGGGTATCAAAGCACTCCATCAGACTGAGCATGACGGCACTGGTGAACAGGCACAAATCATTGACGGGAAGCATTTCTGATTCCAGTAATCCTTTAGCTTGCTGTTCGTCTTCTGTAGACCAGTCGCTGTTGCTCCATGTGGAAAGAAAAAGGACCTGGGCGGTTTGTTCGTGCCGTTGAAGTAGGGCGTCCAGACCTTGGTTGTCCGGCATCAGCTGACAAACGGCCAAGTCATCAGGGAAAGATTCCAATACCTTCTGTAGTGCGGCAATATTGTATTCTTTGGGGAGGCGTTCCCGGTTATTGCGCAGGGAATGGTAATAGTGCGTGGAAACTCCGTCAAGGAGAGACAGACGTGCCTGGTCAGCGACTTCCCAAGTTTCGGTCAGAATTTGACGATATAGTTTCTGACGTTCAGGATCGTCGATTCCTTGGCGCATGTATTGCAGCATATACTGATAGGATGTTTGTGCTTGTTCCAAACGGTTACGGAGTGGCCAGTCACCGCTGTTCCAAAGAAAGGCTTCCAGTTGGGATTGCGCTTCCTTCAGCCGTTGCTGCTTGAGTAGAGCGACAATATGCTGATATTGCTCTTGTATGGCTTGTTCGTTCATAAATCAGTATCTTTTGAGGTATGTATTCTACAAAACTACAAAAAGAATGCCAAAAAGTTCGGAATTTCTCATTTTTCATTTTTAGAAACGAACTTGCAACTGGGCTTGAAGCAGGTTTGAATTCTCTCCTTTATGGCGGTTACAGTATGTGTATTGGGCTTGCAGACGGCATTTGGGATAGAACCAATACTGTACACCTGCTACATAATTGGTCTGTTTATCGGAAATAGTTTTATTTTTGTTGAAATAGTCATAAGAGGCTATTACGTCAAATTTGGGAAGCACATGGGCAGATACGGTTGCATAGTAACCATCACTTTTAACGTGTCCGTCTTTTCCAGCCAAGTATTCTGTACGTACATCTACGGATTTTGTTTTGATGGTAGCACCTGCCGACCAGCGGTTTCGGGCGTAATTCTCTCCTATGGCTATATCCGGATTAATGGAAGAAACGGCTACGGCGCATCCTTTTCCTTTAACAAAAGAACCGCCGACGGACAACCATTTCAATGGATGTACCATAAGGCTGCCTACAATGTCTTTTTGATTGTTTTTGTCTTTTAGGTTGATGCCTTGTCCGTTCATGATGGCAAGGTTATAAGTCATCAAAGAGTTAAACAAGTCTCCATAAATTAGTAATCCCATATCACGACCGCTTGCAGAGCCATACAAGGGATCACTGCCATTGATACCGGCCAGGTAATTGACAGCTTGAGAATAACAGTTTATTAATTCGACAAAGCAGGGAGACATTGGGTTCTCAATGGTATACATGGTTTTGAACTGTCCGATACGTGCTGTGAGTTGAGGGAGAAAACGGTATTCCGTGTAGGCTTCCAAGATTTTCCCGGTATTGGCAAAGCTGTACATGAAGTAAGCCGACCATTTATCGGTGATTTTACCGCGTGCCATAAAGATAACTCTCTTTATATCAAAAGTATTGCTGGTACCTTCGCCCGCATCATCGTATGTATATCCCACTTGGGCATAGCCGGAGAGGGAAATGCGGTCTTTTAAAGTGTTGACTACATCATTCAGACAAGCATTTTGTGCTTTCAGGATGCATGTGGCTGATAAAAGGATGCAGGATAGTAGAATTCGTCTCATTATTAGGGATAAGGATAGTATAAAAAAGGCAACCCTTTTTTCAAAGAGCTGCCTTTGGATGTTATTTTACTTGTTTTTATTCGTTGATAGCAGCGATACCCGGAAGAATCTTTCCTTCGATTGCCTCAAGCAATGCACCACCACCGGTAGATACGTAAGACACGCCGCTTGCCAAGCCGAACTTGTTGACACAAGCTACAGAGTCACCGCCACCTACGAGTGAGAAAGCACCGTTCTTGGTAGCTTCTACGATAGCTTCGCCTACAGCACGTGAACCGTGAGTGAAGTTCTCGAATTCGAATACACCCGTCGGACCGTTCCAAAGGATAGTCTTGGAGTTCTTGATGACATCTGCAAAGATCTTTTCAGTCTCAGGACCGATATCAAGACCTTCCCAACCGTCAGGAATTTCGTCAACCGGGCAGAACTTGGTGTTGGCATCGTTGGAGAAAGAATCTGCAATCTTGGCATCAACAGCTAAAACAAGGTTTACGCCTTTTTCTTTTGCTTTCTTCATCAGGTCAAGAGCCAAATCCAGTTTGTCATCTTCGCAGATAGAAATACCGATTTTGCCGCCCATAGCTTTAGTGAAAGTATAAGTCATACCGCCGGCAATAATCAGGTTGTCTACCTTGTTCAGCAGGTTTTCAATGATCTCAATCTTAGAAGAAACCTTGGAACCACCCATGATGGCGGTAAACGGACGTTGGATATCGTTCAAAACTTTATCAACAGCCTTTACTTCTTTTTCCATCAGGTAACCGAACATCTTGTTGTCCTTGTCGAAATATTTAGCGATCAATGCAGTAGAAGCGTGTGCACGGTGAGCGGTACCGAAAGCGTCGTTTACATAGCAATCTGCATAAGAAGCCAATTTCTTGGTGAATTCTTTCTGGCTTTCCTTAACAGCAGCTTTGGCAGCCTTCTTTTCTTCGTCTGTAGCATCTTCAGCCAAACCGCGGGGTTTGCCTTCCTCTTCAGCGTAGAAACGGAGGTTCTCGAGCAACAACACTTCACCCGGTTGCAGAGCGGCAGCCTTTACGGCAGCTTCTTCGCCCATGCAGTCGTTAGCAAATTGCACCTCAACACCCAACAACTCTTCGAGATGCTTCAGAATGTGCTTCAAAGAGAACTTGTCAGCCGGGCCTTTCGGACGACCGAGGTGAGAACCGATAATTACACTGCCGCCATCGGCCAAAATCTTCTTCAGTGTAGGAAGAGCGGCACGCATACGGGTATCATCTGTAATGTTGAAGTTTTCGTCCAAGGGTACGTTGAAGTCCACACGAACGAATGCCTTTTTTCCGGCAAAGTTAAATTGATCAATTGTCATAATACTCTATTTTATTTAAAAGTGTTATTAAATTCTTTTTAGTGAGCGCAAAGTTAGCATTTATTTCTTTTTTTTGCTATGAAACCGTTGTTTATTCTTTGTCTTTGCCGTTCTCTTTGCTAACTTTATATTTCTGGCAGTAATATTTGCACATTAATTGCAAACCGCAGGTATCACATTGTGGAGTACGTGCCTGGCATACATAGCGACCGTGCAGGATAAGCCAGTGGTGAGCTATGGGGATATCTGCTTCCGGTATATGTTTTACCAATTCTTTTTCGACACTGAACGGAGTTGTACATTTATCTGATACCAGGCCCAGGCGATGGCTGACGCGGAACACGTGTGTGTCTACCGCCATAGCCGCTTTATTGAAAACAACGGATTGGATGACATTGGCTGTTTTGCGGCCTACGCCGGGCAGTTTTACCAGTTCTTCAAGGGTATCGGGTACCTCACTGTTGAATTCTTTCACCAACATCTGTGCCATGCCTACAAGATGTTTGGCTTTGTTGTTGGGATAGGAGACGCTGCGGATATATTCGTATACCACGTCGGGAGTAGCAGCGGCGAGTGCTTCGGGAGTAGGGAAGTCCCGGTAAAGGGCGGGGGTAATCATATTGACGCGTTTGTCCGTACATTGTGCAGAGAGAATAACTGCTATCAACAGCTCGAACGGATTGTCATAATGCAACTCTGTTTCGGCTACGGGAACGTTCTCCCTAAACCAAGCAAGGATTTTTTCATAACGCTCTTTCTTTCTCATCTTAATTTGTTTTTATGATAGTGAGGAGATACTTTCAGATTGAAATAGAAGATGGAGATAACCGTGAGGCAGGCTCCGAAAAAATATGCCATATCGAATGAGGTAATCTGTGCGATATAACCTCCTGCTGTCAGACCTATACCAATGCCTACATCCCATGAAGTCAGGTAGGTAGAGGTGGCTGTTCCGCGCTGGTTGTTGGGGGCCAGGTTTACGAACAGCGTATTGAAGGCGGGGAACATCGTCCCGAAGCCTACTCCCAATAGGAGGGCAACCATAAAAAACAATATGTTTGTCAGTTCCGGGACGGTCTTCATCAGTAGTCCGCAAGCGGATAATATGAAGAAACAGCTACATACCAGATATAGTCCTAAAGTTATGACTTGGGTGATATGTCCTTTATCCACTTGTTTGCCGGAGAACATACGGGACACTGCCATGCCGACGGCCATAAAAGTAAAAAACAATCCGGAATTCAAGGTAATTCCTATTTCTTTGGCATACATGGCTACATAAGTGCTTGTCATGCCATATGGTATGGAGAGCAGTAGCAGTGCGATTCCTGCCGGGATACCTTTCAGCAGCACAAAGCGGTCCAATGAGATAGGTTCTCGTTTGACAGGTTGTTTGGGTGGGGTCTTGACGAGGCATGCGGCAACAAAACCGATAGTTCCTGATATGAGCGAGCAGGCAAAAATCGTTTCAAAGGAATATATGTCATGCATGAAAAGACCAATCATCGGGCCGAAGCTCATGGCTGTATTGTTCATCAGTCCATAATATCCTACGGCTTCGCCGCGACGGGACGAAGGGGTAATATCAATTACAATTGTATTTCCCGCTACGGTCACCATTCCAAATGCAAGGCCGTGGACAACCCGCAACATGATGAATAAGGATAGGACTCCCGCTAACATGTAACCTGCGAAAATGGTGATAAAGATGAAGTATGCCACCAGATAAAGAGGCTTGCGGGCTAGCGTGTCGAGCAGGTATCCCGAGAACGGGCGTATGCAGAGCGAGGCAATGGTGTAGCATGACAAGATGACACCCACTGCTGCATTTCCGGTATGGAATACCTCAGTCAGGTAGAATGGAAGAACCGGTAGTATCAGATAAAAGGCAAAATACAAAAGGAAATTGGCAGCCAGGATAAGGCAATAGCCGGAAGTTACAAGTTTGTCTTTTGCCATAGCGAAAAATAGTGGTTAGCGATGAGTGGTTAGTGATGAGTGATTAATGATATGCTGAAAATGCGCAACTTATTAATCACTAATCACTAGCCGTTATTCACTATATTTAGTAAGCGCTCTCGAATTCTTTCAGAAAGCGTGTGTCATTTTCAGAGAACATACGAAGGTCTTTCACCTGGTATTTCAAGTTGGTGATGCGTTCTATACCCATACCCAGGGCATATCCGCTATACACTTTGCTGTCTATTCCGTTCAGCTCCAATACATTCGGATCTACCATACCGCATCCCAGAATTTCTACCCAACCCGTATGCTTGCAGAAAGGACAGCCCTTGCCGCCGCAGATATTACAGCTGATGTCCATTTCGGCACTCGGCTCGGTGAAGGGGAAGTAGGAAGGACGCAGACGAATCTTGGTGTTACTGCCGAACATCTCTTGAGCAAAGAGCAGTAAGGCCTGCTTCAAGTCAGTGAAAGACACATTGCGGTCTACGTATAAGGCTTCTACCTGATGGAAGAATGCGTGTGCACGGTAGCTGATGGCCTCATTACGGTATACACGTCCCGGACAAAGTACGCGGATAGGAGGCTGCGTGGTCTCCATAACACGGCTTTGCACGCTGGATGTGTGTGTGCGAAGAATGATGCTGTGCGATACGTTTTCTGTATCATTTTCGATGAAGAATGTATCCTGCATGTCGCGTGCCGGATGGTCTTCGGCAAAATTCATGGAGGAGAATACGTGCCAGTCGTCTTCCATTTCCGGTCCATCGGCGATATTGAATCCCATACGGGCAAATATATCGATGATTTCGTTTCTCACGATGGAAAGCGGATGGCGGGTTCCTAATTCTATCGGGTAGGCTGAACGAGTCAAGTCAATATCGTCACAACCAGTATCCTGGCTTTCGAACTGTTCCTTCAAGGCGGCAATCTTTTCTTGTGCTTTGTTTTTCAGTTCGTTCAAGCGCATACCCACTTCTTTTTTCTGTTCGGCGGCTACATTGCGGAAATCTGCCATCAAGTCATTGATGGCTCCTTTTTTGCTGAGGTATTTGATGCGGAGTGCCTCTAATTCCTCGGGGTTAGCGGCTTTCAGTGCCTCTACTTCCTGCAGAAGCTGATTGATTTTAGCTATCATATCGTTGTTATCTTATTTATTTTCTAAGTTAAAAACGGTGCAAAGATACAATATTATCATTGTTTTGCCGCCAATTGGGGAAGATTATTTGGTGTCAGTGGTACAAAATTTCATGTGAAGAAGCAATGATAAAGGATTGGAGAAAAAATAATAATATATAAAAGTCTTCATATTGTTTATGGAAAAAACATAAATGAGCGTTGTTTAGTGACTTTTAAAATATACTTTTTGTATCTTTGCGCCCCGTTTACCGTTCTATGGAGGTAGAACAAACTGGCGGTTGGTATTTATTAACATACGTCAAAGAGAGAGTTAACGGAGTAATTGTTGCATTAAAGTTAGAGTTTGAATTGATGAAATTGAAGACAATCCTGCCAGTCGTGGCAGTTGCGGGAGTACTCATGTGTGAGCCTGCCGTATTGTTGCATGCCGGTACATCTGATTTTGCTTCTTCCGAAGCTATGGGATGGTTCCGTAAGAAAAAGAAGAGTGAAGCCAAGGACAGCGTTCAATCCAAGAGCGACTACGAGAAATTGACGGGTTCAGGTGCTATTGCCTGCAAGGGAATGTTCAATGTTTACCAGAAGAAGAGCGATTATTACTTTGAAGTGCCGGCAAGGCTGCTGGGACGTGATATGCTGGTAGTAAATAAATTACAGCGTGTTCCTTCCGAACTGAATGAGGCGGGTGTGAACCGTGGTACGAATTACGAAAATCAGATGGTGCGTTTTGAATTGGACAAGGCTGCCAACAAGCTGTTGGTACGTCAGAGCCGTCCTCTTCCATTGGCGCCGGATGAGGATGCCATACGGCAGTCCGTACTGGATAATTATATTTCTCCGCTGATAGCCGGTTTCAAGATAGAAGCATTCAATAATGACTCTACCATGATAGTGGTCAAGGTCAACGATATTTATGATGGTACGGAGACGAGCATCAATAATGTCTTTACAAATATCAACCTGGGAACTTCGGCCATCAAAAATCTCTCCCGCATTTTATCTATCAAAGCTTTTGAGAACAATGTGGTAGCTACTTCCGAGTTGACAACTAAGGTGACTGAGGGAACAACGACTGTGTTTGTTACGGTCGAAGTCAGTTCCTCTCTGTTGCTGTTGCCGGAGAAACCGATGATGGGACGTCTGGATAGTCCGCGTGTAGGTTACTTTACCAATCCGTTATTGAATTACAGTGACGGTCAGCAGCGTGTAGACAAGAAACCCTTCATCACCCGCTGGCGTCTGGAACCGAAACCGGAAGACCGGGAGCGTTATCTTCGTGGTGAATTGGTGGAACCGGTCAAACCAATCGTGTTCTATATCGAGAACTCCACTCCCCGTCGTTGGCGGAAATATATCAAGCAGGGAATTGAGGATTGGCAGGCTGCTTTTGAACGTGCCGGATTCAAGAATGCCATCGTCGCAAGGGAGTTAACGGACAGTATGAATGTGGATAAGGATGACGTGAACTACTCTGTGCTGACCTATGCGGCCTCCACCAAAGCCAATGCCATGGGACCTTCTATCCTTGACCCACGTTCTGGCGAGATATTGGAAGCGGACATCATGTGGTGGCATAATGTGCTGGGTATGCTCCAGGAATGGATTACAGTGCAAACCGGTGTCGTACGTCCTGAAGCAAGAGGAGTAAAGCTGCCGGATGAACTGATGGGTGATGCCATGCGTTTTGTGGCATGCCATGAGGTGGGGCACTCGTTGGGTTTGCGTCACAATATGATTGCTTCCTGGACTTTTCCGACAGATTCCCTGCGTTCCAAAACATTTACGGATTGTATGAATACCACTTCTTCCTCTATCATGGACTATGCACGTTTCAACTATGTGGCACAGCCGGGTGACGGTGTTACGGCGCTTTCTCCCCATATCGGTCCGTATGATATGTTTGCCATAGAATACGGCTATCGTTGGTATGGTAAAGAAACCCCAGAGGCGGAGAAGGATTTGCTTGCCGACTTCCTGAGCCGTCATGCAGACCGTTTATATAAATATAGTGAGGCGCAGGATGTGCGTGATGCCGTAGACCCGCGTGCACAGAATGAAGATTTGGGCGATGATGCTGTCCGCTCATCTCTGCTGGGTATTGAGAACTTGAAGCGTATTGTTCCTCAAATCATCCAATGGACTACCACTGGCGAGAAAGGACAGACTTATGAAGAAGCTTCCCGCCTATACTATGCGGTTATCAACCAATGGAACAATTACCTCTATCATGTATTGGCAAACATCGGTGGTATCTATATAGAAAACACCGTTGTGGGCGACGGACAGAAAACCTATACCTTCGTAGAAAAAGAAAAGCAGCAAGCAGCCTTGAAGTTCCTGCTGGACGAAGTGCTGACCTATCCCAAATGGCTGTTCGACACGGAAGTGGGAGAGTACACCTACTTGCTGCGCAACACTCCGCTGGGCGTAGTGGAGAATGCACCGACACAGGTGTTGAAGAATGCCCAATCCTATATCCTTTGGGATTTGCTGGGCAACAACCGCCTGATGCGTATGTTGGAGAACGAATCGGTGAACGGCAAAAAGGCTTTCACGGTGGTAGAGCTGATGGATGGCCTGCATCGCAACATCTTTGCCACTACGGAACGCGGTGCTTTGCCGGACGTCATGACACGCGCCTTGCAGAAGAATTTCGTAGATGCGCTGATTACGGCAGCTGCCGAAAGCGAAGGAGTGAAAATAAACAAAAAACTGATGGACAACCACTTCTTGCTGGACCACCAGACTGCCCTTTGCAGTTGTGACGAGCATGTTGGTAAGACTTTGGATGCCGACCGTATGGGGGCCCACCGCGAACTGAACTTCTACGGTTCGCAGATAAACCGCGTATCTGATGTCATTTCAGTGAAGCGTGGTGAGTTGCTCCGCATCAAGGAACTGCTTCAGAGCCGTTTAGGTACATCGGATATAGCCACTAGATATCATTATAAGGATTTGATTTTGCGTATCAATACAGCATTAGGAATGAAGAATTAGGGATTAGCGATTAAGGGTTAGGGATAAGTCGTTAGTAACTAACCGCTAATCCTTAATCCCTAATTTGAGTATTAATTTAATTTTATATGTAACGCATGGAAAAACGTGTATTAATCGTTTTGCTATGCCTTGTGGGAGTTTTGTCATCTGCTTTTGCTGCAGAGAAAAAAGTCCAGGGCGTAGTAATATCTTCAGAGGATAACCTACCGCTTATCGGTGCTTCCATCTATGTGACTCCGGAAGACTTGAAAAAGGCGGGAAGTGCTCAGACTACAATGGGGGTTATTACTGATGTGGATGGTCAGTTCTCTATAGCTATACCTGCCGGGATAACCCGTTTCTTTTGTAGCTACGTGGGGTATGACGTATTGGAAGTAAAGCTTGTTCCGGGGAAGGAATTTTATGAAATAACACTTCATGTATCTTCCCAAATGCTCGATGCCGTTGTTGTGACGGGTTATCAGACGGTGGAGCGTCGCAAGCTGACGGCAGCGGTGTCCAAATTGGATATATCGGATGAGACTATTGGTGCAGTAAAAAGTATTGATCAGGCACTTGCCGGACAAATTGCCGGACTTTCTGTCAGCCCGACTTCAGGTGCTCCGGGTGCTCCGGCAAAGATACGCATTCGCGGTACCGCTTCGTTGAATGGTACACAAGACCCTTTATGGGTGCTGGACGGCATTCCTTTGGAGGGAACGGATGTTCCTGAACCGGATGAACTGAATGACATCACCAACATGAAACAATCTTCCATTGCGGGCTTGAATCCGGCGGATATTGAGAATATCACCATTCTGAAGGATGCGGCAGCCACAGCCATCTATGGTGCGCGTGCAGCCAATGGCGTCATTGTGATTACGACAAAGAAAGGGAAGGTCGGTAAACCGGTTATCAGTTTCTCATCCCGATTTACCTATACTCCTACATTGAGCCTTGACCGGTTGAACTTGCTGAACTCAGCGGAGAAAGTAGGATTGGAAATGGATATGATCCGTAACAACTATTCTCCGGACAATCATAAAGGAGGTGTATATAATATTCTTTCCAATTACAATGAGTTGTCTGCCTTTCAGAATGGAGGATGGGATGCTCTGAGCAGTGAGACGCAAGCTGCTATCAACCGTTTGAAGAATATAAATACAGACTGGGGAGATGTTCTTTTCCGTGATGCTTTCAGCCAGGAATATAATCTGAGTCTTTCCGGCGGTACGGAAAGAGTTACTTATTATACCTCTTTCGGCTATTACAAAGAAGATGGAAATGTGGACGGTGTGAGTATGGACCGTTTTAACCTGGTAGGAAAGACGTCTTACAAAGTAAACAATATATTAAAGGTGGGTGCCTCCATGTTTGCCAATCGTCGTAAAAATACCAATTATCTGACAGATGCATATGGCATGTCCAATCCCGTGTTCTATTCGCGCAAGGCTAATCCGTATTTCGAGCTTTACGATGAAAATGGAAACTATAATTACGATTATGATATTCAGAATAATACCGATAAGGATTTAGGGTTTAATATCTTTGAGGAACGTCGGAACACGTCCAATGAAAGCGTAGTGAATTCTTTTTCGTCCATATTTGATGCGGAACTTCGTTTTAATGACAAATGGAAGCTGACTTCCCAGTTCGGTTATCAGTTGGAAAAGACTTCCAGAGAAGAGATAGCAGACTGGGAAAGTTATGCCATGCGTTATTATTACAAGTTGAGCGAATACTCTCAGGATGGGGAAACGAAGCATTTTCTACCCGAAGGGGGGATGCAGAAGTCATACGAGAATTCCAATTCACAAATTACCTGGAAGGCGATGGGAGAATATCGTGACAGTTTCAATGATATTCACGAGTTGGAAGTGATGGCGGGTACCGAACTACGCAAGACTTGGTATGAAACCTTGTTCTCGGCAGGGTATGGCTTCGACCGCAAGACGTTGACGACCAAACCGGTGATTTTCCCCAACGAAAGTTACGCCACGTCTTTCCCGCTCCATCAGACAACGTATAAGGAGAATGCTTATGTATCTTTCTACTCTACGGCCTCTTACTCTTTGTTGAACCGCTACACGGTGGGAGGAAGTATCCGTTTTGACGGTTCCGACCTTTTCGGTGTGGATAAGAAGTACCGTTATCTTCCTCTTTATTCTGTCAGTGCATTGTGGCGTCTGTCACAAGAACCGTTTATGCAGCAGGCCAAGTGGGTGGACAACCTGGTGTTCCGTGCATCCTACGGTCTGCAGGGAAATATTGATAAGAATACCTCTCCGTTCCTGCTGGGTACTTACCGATCGGAAAGTATTCTGCCCGGTGTGTCGGAAGATATGATTGTTATTAATTCCGCTCCCAATAAGAAGTTGCGTTGGGAAAAGACGCAATCAGTCAATGCAGGCTTTGATTTTTCTGTATTGAACCAGGCTATCAATCTGAGTGTGGACTATTATTACCGTAAGGGTACCGATTTAATAGCTTTGCGCATGCTTCCTTTGGAGACGGGTTTTACTTCTATGAACGTCAACTGGGCAAGTATGGAGAACAAAGGTGTGGAAATCAGCTTGTCTACCCGTAACATAACGACGAAGAATTTCTCTTGGTATACAAATTTCAATTTTGCTTATAACGGTAATAAGGTGCTGCAAGAAAATATTCCCGAACAGCAGACCACTCCGGGGCGTGAAGGCTATCCAGTAGGAGCAATTTTCGCACTGAAGACTGCGGGTGTAGATAAGGAAACAGGTAACATGATGTTCTATAATCCGGAGGGAGAGAAAGTGACCTTGAAGGAACTCTACCGCCTGAAAGATGAGTGGGGGATAGGTATTGCCTCTTCCGATGTAACTGCAGCCGAAGAGAGGACCTTCTATTCGTATATCGGGAGTAGCGATGCTCCTTATACGGGAGGTTTGATTAATACCTTCAGCTATAAAAACTGGGAGTTGAATGTCAATTTCTCTTTGACGTTTGGTGGGTACGTACGTACGCAGCCCTCTTATGACATCATCAATCCGGATTATGGCAAGAACTATAATGCTGATGTGCTGAACCGCTGGACTCCGGAAAACCCGAATGCGGAGCTTCCGGCATTTATGCTGAGTGCTTCCAACCCGGAAGAGTACTCTTGGTATGATTCTAAAACCATCTGGAGAGATTTGGATATCTGGGTGAAGAAGCTGAACTACGTACGTTTGCAGAATCTGCGTCTGGGTTACCGTATCCCTGAACTCTTGACAAAGCGTTTGGGAATGAACTCGGCAACGGTATCTGTTGAAGGACGCAATCTCTTCGTGTTTGGTTCGGGATATAATAACTACATGGATCCGGAGTCGATGTACAATCCTTATGCAACTCCCGTACCCAAGTCGGTTACATTCAGTTTGAACTTGAATTTCTAACTTCAAAAGCAGAAAGAAAATGAAGAAAACAATAAGTCTGATGATAATGGCCTGCATGCTTCTGCTTGCGGCATGCGACAACTATCTGGATATACAGCCTACCGGTAGTGTCATTCCCAATTCTTTGGCTGAGTATAGGGCGTTGCTTGCCCGTTCTTATAAGGACGTGAGTAAATTCAGTGACCGGGGAATGGCTTGTTTCCGTTCCGACGAGATGCAGGTTCGGGATAATGAATATGATCAAAATTATTATATGGATATAGAGCGCTGGAACGATCTTGCCCCCAATGCCTATACCTCATCGTTTGAATGGGCCAAGTATTATAATGTGCTTTTTATTGCCAATCATGTTATAGAGAGCAAGAGTGATATCAAAGAAGGTACTGAAGAAGAGATAAATCAGCTTGTAGGAGAAGCGTATATGCTCCGTGCTTATGTACATTTCTTATTGGTAAATCTTTATGGGCAGCCCTATACTAAGGAGGGAGCTTTGGATACCAAATCGGTGCCGCTGAAACTGGATACTGATTTGGAGAAAGTCCTGAAACGCAATACAGTGAAAGAAGTTTATGTTTCCATCCAAGAAGATATTGATGAGGCGCGCAAACTGGTTACGGAGGCAGAATGGGAGCAGAGATATTCATATCGTTTCAATACAGCTTCGGTAGAGGCGTTTCAGTCGCGTGTATCCCTTTACAAGGGTGAGTGGCAAGCAGCTTGGAATGCTGCTGAAGCAGTGCTTGCCGTGAAGTCTGTATTGGTAGATTTGAATGATGACGCTGCAACTCTTCCTAACAATTATAATTCCGTAGAGAATATCACTCCGTTGGAGACACCTTTGAGTAGTACAGTCAATGGGGCTGCTCTGGCTACTCCGGTTTTTCTCTCCCTTTATGCTGAGAACGACCTTCGGCTGGATAAATATTTTGCTGAAGCGGATGAAAAAGGTTTCAGGAAGAACAAGAAGGCGGGAAGTAACAACTATTTGTGTACTTTCCGTGTAGGTGAAATATATCTGACGGCTGCTGAGGCTGCTGCTCAACTAGGACAACTGCCTCAGGCACGTACCCGCCTGCTGGAATTGATGCGGAAACGTTATGCACCGGAGGCTTACGAAGCAAAATCTATTGCTGTCAACGCTATGGATAAGGAAGCGTTGGTACAGGAAATATTGGATGAGCGTGCCCGTGAACTTGCTTTTGAAGGACATCGTTGGTTTGACCTTCGTCGTTCCACTCGTCCACGTTTGGAGAAAGTGCTTGGTGGTACGCGTTATGTACTCGAAGAAGATGATGCCCGTTATACATTGTCCATTCCGAAAGAAGCCATAGAAGCCAATCCGGGATTGCTGAACTGATAAAGATGACCGGTAAAGATTAAACTCCCCGATTCTCGGCTGAACAGCGCAGGGAATCGGGGAGTTTTGTCTTAATGTGGATTGGATATATGTTTTTTACGTACCTTTGCACCGTTTTTGTAATAGACAATATAAGATGATACAGAATCAGAGACCTCCTATCCGTAGAATTGCTTTTCCAATTCTTATAGCATTGAGTATTTCGCATTGCTTGAACGATATGCTGCAATCGGTCATTTCGGCGATATACCCTTTGTTCAAGGAGGATTTATCCTTGAGTTTTGCCCAGATTGGTCTGATTACGTTGGTGTATCAGATGTCGGCGTCCGTGTTTCAGCCTCTAATGGGATTGTTCTTTGATAAGCGCCCCATTGCCTGGTCATTGCCAATAGGTATGTGCTTTACTTTGGTCGGCATTATGAATCTGGCTTTTGCAACTAATCTGTATTGGCTGCTGGCTTCGGTATTCATTGTGGGTATCGGTTCATCTGTACTCCATCCAGAGGCGTCGCGCATTACCTTTCTGGCTTCTGGCGGAAAACGCGGACTGGCGCAGTCTCTGTTTCAAGTGGGTGGGAATTTGGGAGGCTCGCTTGGACCATTGCTGGTGGCTTTACTGGTAGCTCCTTATGGGAGGCGACATATTGCTTTTTTCACGGCTTTTGCCTTGATTGCCATCGTGGTGATGATTCCTATATGCCGTTGGTTCCGTTCCTACTTGAACCACATCAAGAAAAGCCCGATGCTCGTGGCAGGAAAGATAGAACGTCCCCTTTCTTCAAGGATGACGGTGTTTGCCATAAGTATTCTGCTGATACTTATCTTCTCCAAATATATCTATATGGCAAGTCTGACGAGTTACTATACATTCTATCTGATCCATAAATTTGGTGTCACTGTTCAGGACTCACAGCTCTTTTTGTTTGTCTTCCTGGTAGCCACTGCCATCGGAACATTGGTGGGAGGCCCAGTAGGTGATAGAGCTGGGCGTAAGTATGTTATCTGGGCTTCCATTCTTGGAACGGCTCCATTCAGTATGATGATGCCTCATGTAGGGCTTGCATGGACGGTAGTGCTGAGTTTCTGTGTCGGTCTGATGCTTTCTTCCGCTTTTCCTGCCATATTGCTGTATGCACAGGAATTGCTGCCTAATAAGTTGGGTTTGATTTCCGGGTTGTTCTTTGGTTTCGCTTTTGGAATTGCCGGTATCGCTTCGGCTATATTGGGAGGTATGGCAGATAAGTATGGTATAGAGGCTGTTTATAATGTATGTGCCTTTATGCCTTTGTTGGGGTTGGTGGCTTGCTTTCTGCCTAATTTGAAAAAGAGATAGAGGTTTTGTATTCCCATTGTCAGCCATGCAGAGAGAACGAAAGGTGCAGTCAATGTAGTGAGTCCTCAGTTAATTCCTACAATTTACAAGGCTACAGAGAGTAAAACGAAATACACTGCCCATATTCAGCTCATCCAATTTTGGTCTTCTAGAGCAATGGTACACAAGATAGGAGAGGAATAACTCCCCCAATATATGGTATATATTGCTGCATTCCGGGAATTTACGAGGGTGCCTGCAAGGAAAAATAGTCTGGTCATAATGTTTCCTTGAAACATCACCTGGTTTATATCCATACTGAAACATTGTAAGTAATCGATGTAGGAAGTAGAAATGAATAGCATGTTAGGCATCAGCTAACTGCACAATCCTAGCAGTAGCTATACAGAAAGGATAAAAGGAACAGTGAACCCGGGTAACACGCGTTGCATGTTGAAAAAAACGTGTATGTAGATAGATATAGATGCGTACGAGGCAATAGTTATCAGCATCAAGGATCCATTTGCATGAATGGCAGAATGTGCTTTGCTCCCCCTCCTTTTTGTGTGGCAACTCAAACGTAACTAAAGGGCTGATATCTCAAAAGAGATACCAGTTCTATTTTTGTATTAGCAAAAAGTTTTAGCGGACAGTCATGTTTAATAAATTATCTTTATTGATATTGGTTACAGTGCAGTTTGTCATTTCTCTGTTAAGCGGTAAATTGGTTTCCTCAACAAAAGACAAGACGGTATCTTTACCTTCAGTTGATTTTGCTCCCGATATCGAACTTGGCACTAAACGTACAGTCTAGTGATAGTCACCGAAGGGTATTCAGATTATCGGTCTATTCTTTCAACCGGCACGAATATGCAATCCAAATTCTTAATTACCATTGATCTTTGTCCTTGCAATTTTTATATGAAGAATCTTTTGGAAAAATGTTTTGAAGCTTGTTTTTTCGTTATCTTTGAGCACAGAAAGCTTTTGATTTGCACGAATATACACTTTATAATTACGCCATTAAAGCGACGTTTTTTTAGATAAAGCATCTTTTATCAGTCAAGAATAGTTTAGCAGGAAGTATACATAACAGTTTGAAGTATTTTGAATTGCTTCTTGTTTTTATAATTCTGTATTAAACTAATAATTGATTGTTTATGACTAGTGTAAAAGTAAAATTCAGCCCTTCATCCATTATCCTCAAAGAGGGAACGCTTCATTATCAAATAATCCATCATCGTAAGGTACGACATATCCGTACCGGTTACAAACTGTTTTCAAGTGAGTGGATTTCTGCTTCCGGTGAAATCGATGTCTCGGCAGGAAGTGGAGAAGATCGAAAAAATTATCTTATTGCGTTAAAAAAGCAAATTGATAAAGACCTTGTTAAAATAGAGAAATGCATCAACCGTTTGGTTCAGGAAGATGTTCCTTTCACTGTGGAACGCATCATAGAGCTTTACACTGTTCCTGAAGGAAATTACACTTTCCTTTTATACGGAAAAGAACTGCTGGTTGAATTGAGGAAAATAGGCAAGGCACGTACAGCGGGTACCTATCAGAGTGCCTTGAATAGCTTTGAACGTTACTTGAATAACCGTGGTGATGTCTCGTTGGATGCACTGGACTCTAATCAGATGATAGCTTATGAAAGCTGGCTCAAAGGGAATGGCATTTGTCCGAACACCAGTTCCTATTATATGCGTAATCTCAGAGCTATCTATAATCGTGCGGTAGAACAAGGTTTTGTTGCCCAACAAAATCCTTTTAAGCATGTATATACTGGCATTGATAAAACAAGGAAACGTGCTGTATCCTTAGATGTGGTTAGGGAAATACGAGACTTAAATTTGACGAAAAAATCACTGGTCTTTGCCAGGGATATCTTTTTATTCAGCTTTTATACACGTGGAATGTCCTTTGTGGATATGGCATTCTTGAAAAAGAAAGACCTGCAAAATGGGATCCTTACTTACCGGAGACATAAAACCGGTCAGCAATTGTTCATCAAATGGGAAAAAACCATGCAGGAACTCATTGATAAATACGACACCTCTGATATTCCCTACCTACTACCGATTATTCGAAATAATGGTATGGACGAATGGCATCAATACCAAAATGAAGCGCACCGTATCAACAGAAATTTGAAATACATTGGCAAACAGATGGGTTTGGGTATTCCACTTACTACTTATGTTGCCCGCCATGCATGGGCCAGTATTGCTCAAAGTAAAAATGTCTCTTTATCTGTTATCAGTGAAGCATTGGGACATGATTCGGAGCAAACCACCCGAATTTATCTTGCCTCTTTAGACGCATCTATTGTAGACACGGCAAATAGTCTCATTTTGATGTCTATATGAATAAGGTGATTTATATAATAATCATTAACGAATATGACAAAAGAATATCAAAGCCATTCAAAAGGATACATATCTTCATAAGAGATGTACATCTTTAGTTATAAAACTTGAAATAGAGTAACCATCGTAACTTTATCTTCATAAGAGATGTATATTTCGTTTGCAAAGATACTAAAAAACTAAAAAATAAAGTGAAAAAATAAACTTTTTTGTGGCTTTCTTATGATTTGTTTCCCAAAATGTTCAACATAGTGTGTAAAATAAAAAACAATCACTCTAATATACACTCCTGAATGGTTTTAGTAATCAGTCAATTACTATTTATGTATTCGGAAGACGTACCTCTCTTATGAAGAGAGGTCTATTTACCATGGAGAATTGGTGGAGTAAATATGCCTAAGTCATGAGAAAACAGCTTGTAAAAAGCGAAGGTGTTTTGGTAAAATGTCACAAGCACTTCAAAGTATATGCCCTCCACAAAATAAATAGATGATGCTTTTCTCCTAGAGGTGTATTGGTAATGTGTACACAAATATGGAATCAATATGAAAGCGAATAAAATCTTACTTGTATTCCTGATATTTTATGTAGGCCACATCCAGGCACAAGAGATACAGGATTCGGTAAAAATCTATTTCAGACAAGGATATTCTGTATTGGAACCATCCCATAGAAACAACAGAGAAGCGTTGGACCGGATAGCAGACAGTCTGCGTACAAGCTATGCGGACTCTGTTTACCAACTGAAACGTATCCAGGTAGTGGGTGGAGCATCACCGGAAGGCAGTATTCTCCTAAACAGACGTTTATCCGTAAAGCGAGCCAATGTGCTGTTTGACTATCTTTCACGTTATGGAGAACTACCCGACTCCTTGAAAACGAACGTGTTCCTCGGGAGAGACTGGAACGGTCTAATCCGTTTGGTGAGTGATGACTGGGAACTACCCTACCGGAAAGAAACGCTACATTTACTGCATGAATTGGCAGAGGATGCGGCAAATGACAATCTTACAAAAGGTGACCATCTGCGACGGATACAGCAACTGCATGGTGGGGCACCCTATCGGTATATGTATAAAAAATATTTTCCGGAGTTGCGCGCCTCTCGGCTATATCTATGGTATGAGAAAGTATGGAATCCTATTGCCCCCATGCCAATGCCTCCCTTCAAACTGCCTATACCCGAACCAAAACCGACAGAACCTCTTCCCCTTGTCCCATACATACCTATGCAGCCACGTAAGCTGTATCTTGCCGTAAAGACAAATATGCTGTACGACGCATTGCTCGTACCGAATATCGGTGTGGAATTTTATCTTGGCAAAGACTGGAGTATGAGTGCTGACTGGATGTATGCCTGGTGGAAAACAGACCGGCGGCACTGGTACTGGAGAACTTATGGCGGCGACATAGCCATTCGGAAATGGTTCGGTAAGACCGCCAAGGAAAAGCCTCTTACGGGACATCATGTGGGACTCTACGGGCAGATTTTTACTTATGATTTTGAAACAGGGGGAAAAGGCTATATGGGTGGAAGACCCGGAGGAACACTCTGGGATAAAATGAATTATTCCACAGGTGTGGAATACGGCTACTCGTTGCCGGTGGCATACAGACTGAATATTGACTTCACTATCGCTGTCGGATATTGGGGAGGAACCTATTATGAATATACCCCCATAGACGACTGCTACGTATGGCAGGCTACCAAGGAACGGCACTGGTTCGGCCCTACTAAGGCGGAAATATCGCTGGTATGGCTGATTGGCAGGGGAAATTTCAACAAAGGGAAAGGAGGCGGACGATGAAAACCGGAATACGAATGACTGTTTACGCACTGCTGACCATGATTCTTTTCTCATGCGAGCACAAGGAGCTCTGTTTCCATCATCCGCATGTGGCTACGGTCAGAGTGGATTTTGACTGGAGGAACGCTCCGCAGGCCAATCCTGAGGGAATGTGTGTGTATTTCTATCCTGAAGAAGGCGGATATCCGGTCCGGTTCGATTTTGCAGGGAAAGACGGAGGACCGGTAGAGATTAAAGTAGGAAGGTACCGGACACTCTGTTACAATAATGACACGGAGTCTTTACTGTTCAGAGGAGTGGAAGGATTTGACACCCATGAGGGATATACGCGGAACGGTAACGTTTTTGAGAGTATTTACGGTAACGGTGCCCATTATGCGCCTCCGGCCAAAGGTTCGGAAGACGAGCGTGTCGTCATCTGCCCTGACATGATGTGGGGAAGTAACGCCCGAAATGTGGAAATTACCGAATCAGGGCTAAGTTATGAATGTGTTCCCTTTACAGACAAGGACAAGGTCGAATGGATAGAAAGTAGCGAGCATGTCATCACGCTTTATCCTGCCGAACTGATATGTACCTACACCTATGAGGTTCGTAATGTCAAGAACATGGAGTATATGACGCAGGCTTGCGGGTCATTGTCGAGCATGGCTCCCTCCATGCTGTTTGCCAACGAGGAACTGGACAGGGAGTGTGTCACAGTCCCCTTCGAAACAGAACTCCACCCCGAGAGTTCGAAAATGACCGGTAAGTTTTATACGTTCGGTCATCATGAAGAGAATGCCCGTCCGCACAAAATGATGTTTTATGTATGGTATTCCAATAAGGAGAAATTCTATACAACCTTTGATGTGACTGACCAAGTACATAAAGCACCGGACAGGAAGCATGTGCACATCATCATTGATAATGCGGACTTTCCGGAACCGCTTCCGGACGAGGGTGGATTTGATGTGGAGGTTGATGATTGGGTGGAAGTCGAAAACGATATCATTATGTAGTTTTTTATATCTTTTAATGTTATGCAGACGAAATCAATTCTAATGGCACTATTGGCCATGGCATTGGTAACGGCATGTACCAATGATGAAACAATAGAAATGAACCAGGGTGAAGGCATCAGTTTGAGTGCGATAGCAGGAAAAGCTACCCGTGCAGGAAGTGAGGCTACTACAACAAACAATATTGATAACTTCCACGTGTACGCCTTTACCCAAGGAGTTAAATACATGGATCACGATGTCCAGAAACAAGGGAATGTATGGTCGTATGGCGATACCAAATTCTGGCCGGAAACAGATGTGGACTTCTATTCGTATAGTCCAACGGATACGAAGAATGGTAATGTTGACATTACAGTAGATGGCGACAAGAAAATTACCGGCTATGAGGTACCCGGCGATGAGGACCTGCTCTATGCCTTGAACCTGGCTGAAAAGAAAGCCGAACACGAGGGCAAACAACCGGTTTTGGTCAACTTCCGCCACGCTCTATCACAGATTGTATTCAGAATCAAGAACACCAGTTCCAACCTGACAGTGTTCGTAGACGCAGTGAAAGTGGAGGGAATAGAGAAACAGGGTACATTCTCCTGGCCGACTTTGAGCACTACTACCCAATGGCAGGGAACTGAAAAGGATACGGAAACTGACAAGTCATGGGGAACATGGGATATCGCATATAACAAAGAGAACGCAAAACATAACAGCTATGCCGCTGAGATTACTCCGATTATGGAATTAGGCTTTACAGGTTCCGAAGAAGCATCGATACGGGACTTGACTGTTAAAACAGGCAATGACTATAAGGGACTGCTCCTTTTACCGCAGATATTGAATCCCTGGATTACGAAGACCGGTGGAACGGATGAAAATCCGGAGTACAAAATCACGGGGACGGCACGTGTGCTTGTTAAATGCAAGCTGGTAGATACGGTATCTAATGTACAATTGTGGCCAGGCCAGGGTTCACAAACCGCATGGGTGGGCGTCTCCCTGGTAGGAGAACCCAAGGACATAAGTGGAAAAACCGAACAAGTCTGGAAGCAGGGCAAACGCTATGTTTATACTCTTATCTTTGGTGAGGGCGGCGGATTTAACCCTGATCCTGATCCTGATCCCGAAAATCCGGATCCGGAACCAGTATTGGTTCCTATCACATTCAACGTAACTGTGGATAATTTTGTTGAATATCCTCAGGACCTCGATGCCGGCGTTCCTGATTCAAACCCCGGAAAATAAACTGAACCACCGCAAACCAGTCTTTTCCATCCATCAGGTTGCGGAAATATAACAGACCGGGCGGGGTTGAATGTTCCCTTCCCAGTCGCTATTTATTCAAAATAAAAAAATAAATGCCTATGCGACTTAATTTTAAAAAGGATTTCCTTCTTGTCACGGCCATGCTGGTCGCTGCCGGCTGTTCCGATAGCATGACGGAAGCAAATAATCCGGAACAACAGGTGCCGATTGTCTTTGGCACACAAGTTGCCACCCGCGCCGTGGTGGAAAGTGACAAGGAGGGTATGGATAATTTCACACTGTGGGGATGGGTACGGGAAAGCGACGGGCCGAAATTGTTTTTCGATGCCGCTTCGGTTACTCCGTCGGGAAACTATGGCGAGAAACGTTTCTGGGCTGTAGGCAGGCCTTATGACTTTTATGCGGTGCATCCGGAAGAAATGAAAGAGATTGGTGCCGCTACCGAAGTTTCCTGCAACGACAAGGGCGAACTTAGGGTTACGGGTTTTGATTCTTCCGGAATGGGGAAGGATGCCGTGGATTTAATGACGGCAACAAAAACAGATGTGACTTATGAGGGCGGCGGAACGATGCCATCCGTGCTTCTGGCATTCGAACATGAACTGGCACAGGTGAAATTAACTGTCCGTACCGGGGAGAAGCAGGCAGAAGTGTCGGACATCAGACTTTTCGGTGTGGACTATAGGGGTGACTTGCTGTGGACGCCGGAAAACTCGACATGGCAAAGCCGGGTGAACTGTACGGAAGAGGGAACTCCTTTCGTACACAGCGGGAGCGTGCGGATAGAAGCCGGAAGTAACGCTACTGTGCTGGATGGCGTATTGCTGTTGCCACAGCCGGTGACGGATGATGTGGCGGTAACCTTTAAGTATGTCTATGCCGGCAAACCGCTGTCGGAGGCAAAAGAAGCGATGATATATCTGGATGCAGCTCAGACAACGGAATGGATAAAGTCGAACACTTACCATTATAAAATAACACTGCCTGCCGGCGATGCCGACATTACTGTCAAAGTGAGTGTGGACCATTGGGACAGCAAGGATATTTCGGCAGATTGGTAATCTTATAAATAGGAAGGAGCAAGATATGAAAATCCTGAAATACTCATATATATGGATATTTGCCGCAATGGCGGGGATAATGACGGCTTGTGCATCGGACGAACAAGAAGGGATGTTCCCCGAAAAAGGAGAACCGGTGACGGTGAAATTTTCAATCGATACAAGGGCGGCAGAAACGGATGATTTCGACTCGCAGGTGAAGACGCTCAGGGTGTATGCTTTCCAGGATGGCAGCCCGGTGGGGTATTATTATGGCGGGGAGGATGTGCCGGCTCATACTTTTGAATGGAAGTTGCCGAAGGGAGAAGTCTGGTTTTATGCAGTGGCCAACGAGCAGGAGGCCGGAGAACTGCTTTGCGAAAACAAAGGAGACATTTTTGTACTGCCCGGTGAGACAGCTGGGGGAGTACATCCGGTCGAAGGCTTGGAAGTAGTGCCGGATAGACTGGAGTCTTTGACTTTCAGCCGGTTGCCGGAAGCGGAATATGTGTCGGGGGGAACGGAGACAGACAAGGATGAAACGGAAAAAAAATACCGTTCTGCCATTGTGCCGATGACTTGTAAGTATCGTGGAACAGTTACGCACGACAATCAGGAGATAAACCTGGAACTGAAACGTAGCATAGCGAAATTACAACTTTATTTTGCCAAAGCCGACGTGGCGGACGCCGGAGAAGGGCAGCTCTATATGGGGCGCGGGTTGTATCTCTACAATATGCCGAAATACGGGTATTTGTTTCCGAAAGAGAAGTACGAATATACGGGAGATTTCAATTGTCTGGAGGGAGCCGGTGAAAGTTTCGACTCGAAGAATCAGAAGAACGGCAAGGTAATTCTGGGTGCGGGATGGCCGGAGGAACCGGAAACCGCTCCGCAAGAAGGGACGCCGGAATATGAGGAGTATGAAAGGAACTTGAAGGAGAAGAGCCATATCAACGAGATTAAGGCTTTGGCACATGCCGGGAACACAGACACGAAAAAATTTCAGTGGCTGCCAGCCAAACCGGTTTATCTGTTTGCCAATCCCAATGAAATTACAGACCGTTATCCTAAGAATCCGTCAGCAGAGAGTTCAAGGGGATATTATCTGAAAATACTGTCGCATGAGCATAAAATGGGAAGTGACGGTATGGAAGGACATGAGGCTGATATGCAATATGTGGCTTTGCCCGAAGTGGAAGCCAACATGAACCTGCGGTTGTTTTCCGTCATATCCATGCATGCCCACGTCGGAGTTTCCGCCCATTGGATGATTGTCCCCTGGGAGACAGGTGGAGGTGATGTCGAATTTGAGTAGTAAAGATATATAAATATGAACAAGATAATGAAAAGTTCAACCAATCATGTTATTATGGCAGGAATGCTTGCGCTCTTGTCATTCATGTCATGTACGGATGACGTGATCGAGACTCCAGGAACTTTGCAGGGAGTAGACCGGAACAGGCAGGTTGAGGTTACACTGCCTTTCGGTGTAGGACGTGGTATCAGTACCACCATCACTACTCGTGCGGCAGACAAAGGAGAGGTCAATTATGACTCGCAACTTTCTGGTGTGATGGCTTTCGTATACGAAGCAAAAAGTGAGAATCCGGAAGAAAACGAATTGCTCGCCTACCATTTGTTCTCCAATCCGTCCGACAAGCTTTTGGATGGAGCTACCGGCGGATGGATGGAAGACAACGACGACCCAACTTGTGGCGCCATCAAGTTCTATATCCCGGTGGGCGATGTGTACATCTACCTGCTGGGTAATGCGCAAAGTTCGTTCCTCAATTTCTTCCCGGGTGTAAGCGATGGTGACCGGTTGGCTACCCAAGCGGAGTTTTTCAAACAAGCCACCCCGAAATGGAACAAGAACATACACAGCGTGGACGGTTATCTGCCTTTGGTGGGCATGGTGGCCAACCGTACAGGCTTGTGCCACGTGGACGAAAATGGGGCAATCCATTACACGGACAATGACGGAACGAACCATGTCATCACCGGCACACCGCATGATGGGCCTCACGACCCTTACCAATCGTTTATCCTGAAACGCCTGATGAGCAAGGTTACGATGAACATTAAATCGGGCGAGGGAGTGAAGTTCGTGCCGAGAGACTACACCGTGCGTCACATCCCCCATTACGTGTCGCCTACAGCACAGGCGTGGACGGAGGAGGAACGGGCACGGATTCTGGTGGAGGATGCCAAACCGGTGAAGTTCGGCTTGGGAGACTCACTTACGTTTACCGTGTACTTGCCGGAGAACATACGGAAGGTGAAGCTCGGTGTGACCATCGACGACTACAAACAGCGCGACAAGGTAGTGAAGCTCAATGACAAGAATGTAGAAGAAACCGCTCCCGATGATTTCCATGCCGAGAACGCACACAACCACAAGGGACATTACAAGTTTCAGTATGCTCCTCCGGCATCCACATACATCGAGCTGACCGGATGGTTTGAAAACGAAGACAAGTCGGTGGCTGCCGATGTCCGTTATTACATCCATTTGGGCAACTTCGGAAAAGACCTCAGTGACTTCAGTGTGGAGCGCGACCATTACTATACGTACAATGTAACCGTAAAGGGAGTGGATGACATCGTGGTGGAAGTGGAAGATGAAAAAGAAAAGACTCCGGGAGTGGAAGGAGTGGTGTTTAAGCACGAGGCGTTCGTGCATCTTGACTCTCACTTCGACCAGGTGGAGATGAAATTCCGGCGGAGCGATGTCGAGAAGGGGGTGTACCTGTACACCGACACGCCATTTGGCATCATGGGAGTGATGTATTATCCCAAAGGCACTCCCGACGGAGGAACCGACGGACTCTGTATGGGCGTGAGCAACCCCGCCATTACCAAAGAGGTGGCACAGGACTATCTGGCATGGCTGGAGTTTACAAAAGAAACGACAGTCTGCGATTACACATCGGCGGACAAGGAAAGTCCCTACCTTATGGCATTCTATCGTCCCGACGAGGTGAAAAATGTGTTCGATGCGCTCGATGAGTTCTATGCAAGCAGGGAAGACTCTGCCTACTACACCTGCTTTGTGGACGAGAATTTTTATGAACGGCATCCCGACCCACGCATTACCGACCCGGTGCAGCTGAAGGACTTCATCAACTGCAAAGATCGCATCTTCTCACTTGCCACCGACCTCAAGTTCAGCAAGGATGACAAGAGTGCAGTGTCGCAGTCGGTCTACACGTTGAAACAGCGCTCCATAGCTTGCTTCTACGACATGAACGACCCTACGCTCAATAAATTCGGCGTGGAATCGGTGGAGGAAATGGATGCTTTGGTATTCCCTGTGGGTAAAGATGGTGGCGGGGACTGTTGGGACGGACGAAAGAATACATGGGACATTGCGGAAGACGCTCTTGGTAAGGCTGATATCCATGTTTCGAATGGTAATGAGCGCATTTTCCAATCCGGTTTTATACTGACGAAAGATGGACGTTTGAAGGAGACCCGTCCTATGTCCGGAATAGAAAACGAATCGAAAATTCTGTTTGTACGTAATCGCGACTTGAATGGAGACGGCTATCTGAACGAGGATGAACTACGCTGGTATGTACCCGCCATAGGCCAGTTGCTTGGTATGTGGTTGGGAGAGCCTGCCATGGAAAAAGAGGCTGCTTTGTGGAAACTTTCTTTCGAAAAGTATATGAATCAACCGGGTAAAACAATGAATGATGAGGGTCTCCATACTTTTTCGGCGAGCACCGGGGGGAGCTATTCTGCACTTTTACCGGAAGCCGGAGGTTATGTTTCTATTGCAGATGACAAACACGTAGTAGCCGTGAGAAGCCTGGGGGCAGGAGAAGTGAAGGGGCGGATGGATAACGAAGTTTCGGAGCCTTATTATAAATACAATAAAGCCGACCGTACGCTGGAAGTATTTTTGGCAGACGAAGCCATGCGCTCATTCAGCCATCGCGAGCTTCAACCCCACAGTGAACGCGAACCGCAGAACCGCCTGTACAGGAAATTCCAGCTGGCACAGCAACCCATGCTGATAGATACAACCATAACCGTTACTTGTAACAACAAAAGACACGGTGCTGCAAATAAAACAGAAACATGGAACGGCAAGGTCTTGAAACTGATGGAGATAGACCATGCCAAGCGCGACAAGTTTACCGTGGCACAGGACTATCACGAAGCAGGCGACAAGGTAGTATCTGCCGGAGCGTGGCGTTTGCCCAACGAACGCGAACTGACGCTGATAATGCTGGCATTCGATTTCTTTCAAGATGACAGCAACCTGCCTTTCGCACCTCCGATAACGCCGGGCAGTGCCGATGCCGCAGGCGATGGCTATGGCTGGTATAACCCGTTCAGCCTGAAATGTACCGCAAGCCAGAATGCCAGAAAGCATGAATGGACGCACAAGCTTTGCGCCATGTTCCATTGTCGCACGGCTTATGCTTACAGCCGCTATTATCCGCCCAAGAACGAGTTTACGCCCACCGGCTACATACTGAACTACTGGAAATCCGATTCGGAACTCGGATTAAATAAAGCCCGACGGGTGGATTTGCACATGCTGAATCCGGGAAAAGGCATGGTGGAAGATGAAAAGGAAGAGAATGGTAATGCTCGAGAAAAATACGGAAAAGCCGGTGTGTTCTGTGTGCGCGATGTGAGAGAATAATCCATAGTGGCAACCGGATAGTTTTTCCTCAAAGAATCTATTCGAAAATGCCAGAGATTGTCAATTGCATATTTGATAAAAGACTGTGAGTTTAAGTATGTCGGTGATGAAACATTCCATCACCGGCATGCTTGTTTTTTAAAAGCATACAGATATATTTAAACTTGCTAAAACGCTCCTTTATTTCTTCTATTTTTTGGTTTACTATCGAATTGTTTAAGTTATCTGCATTAGTCAGAATAGGACTAATATATGCCTTTTGCAATGATTGATTCCATTGCTGGGGATATACTTTGGTGTGAGTAGCAAATTTATATTGTTTGCTTTTGAATCTAATAATAAAAGTTATAACAGACGGGCGCTTGCTTTTAGGTGTTTTCAGATAGAATCTGCCATACAATTCTAGGGGAAAATCAGCTGTTTCATCAGTGTCGAAACTTACTTTGATTTTCAACGACTTAATAAAAACTGGGGTAACAAAAAAGGTAATACACTCTTTAAAATACTATTTTGGAGGTTGTTGCACGCCAAGTTACCTAAAAAAAGAAAATCGTTAACTATCAAATAGTTAACGACTTGTGTGTGGAGCGTATCGGACTCGAACCGATCACCTCGACACTGCCAGTGTCGCGCTCTAGCCAGATGAGCTAACGCCCCGTTGCCAACGTTTGCAGGCTTGCTTTCATTTTTGATGGTGCAAATATAATGCATTATTCTGAAATAATTGCTATGTTTGCGAAAGAATTTGAAAAAATAAGTTATGCTGATATATAATACCACTTATCATGTAGAGGAAGGAGAAGACAAAAACTTCCTGATATGGATGCAGGAACACTATCTTCCTGAGGTAGAGAAGAACGGAACATTGTATGCTCCACGTATAGCCCGTATCTTGAGTCATATTGAGGAAGGAAGCATCTGTTATTCTGTTCAGTTTGAGGTAGAAAACTCTGCCAAACTGCATCGTTGGCATCAAGAGCAAGGAGTGAAACTGAACGAGGAATTACTGAATATCTTTAAGGATAAAGTGATTGGCTTTCCTACATTGATGGAGGTAATAGTGTGATACAACCGGTCAAAGAGAAAATAATATTGGGTATAGATCCTGGTACCACCATTATGGGGTATGGAGTATTGCGTGTGGCAGGTGTCAAGCCGGAAATGATAGCCATGGGAATTATCGACCTCCGCAAATTTGGAGACCACTATCTGAAGTTACGCCATATTCATGAACGGGTACTAAGTATCATAGAGAGTTATTTGCCTGACGAGCTCGCTATTGAGGCCCCTTTCTTCGGAAAGAATGTACAGTCCATGTTGAAGTTGGGGCGTGCGCAAGGCGTAGCAATGGCAGCTGCTTTGAGCAGGGATATTCCCATTACGGAATATGCTCCTTTAAAAATAAAGATGGCCATCACCGGAAACGGACAGGCATCCAAGGAACAGGTGGCGGACATGTTGCAGCGTATGCTGCATTTTCCTAAAGAGGATATGCCTACTTTTATGGATGCAACGGACGGGCTTGCTGCTGCCTATTGTCACTTTCTGCAGATGGGGCGTCCCACGGTGGAGAAAGGCTATCATGGCTGGAAAGACTTTATTGCCAAAAATCCGGATAAGGTGAAGAAGTGATAAGAATTGAAATGTAGAATCTAAAAATAATATCATGAAATTGAATGAACTTGCTATCATTGGAGTGGCTGCAACGACGGTTGTAAGCTGCACTCCCGCGAAGACGGAGTATGCTTCGTACGAACTTTACCCTGTCCGTTCGGGTAGTCTGACAGAGATGGAATATACACCTGCTGCCACGCAATTCACATTGTGGGCACCTACGGCGGATGAAGTTCGCCTGATGTTGTTCGAAGCAGGAGACGGAGGGCATGCCTATGAAACTATTTCAATGGAATCCTCTGAAGAAGGAACTTGGAAAACTAAAGTTGAAAAGGACTTGATAGGTAAATTCTACACATTCAATGTGAAAATCAATGATAAGTGGTTGGGGGACACTCCGGGTATCAATGCCAAAGCTGTAGGGGTGAATGGAAAGCGTGCCGCCATCATCGACATGAAATCCACGGACCCCGAAGGATGGGCAGATGATAAACGTCCGGCATTGGCCTCTCCTGCCGATGTGATTCTTTATGAAATGCACCATCGTGATATGTCCATCGACCCGTCGTCGGGTATTGAGCATAAAGGAAAGTTCCTGGCATTGACAGAACAAGGAACGGTAAGTCCCGACAAGCTGGCAACCGGCATTGACCATCTGAAAGAATTGGGAGTGACACATGTACATCTCCTTCCGTCTTATGACTATGCCTCCGTTGATGAGACAAGGCTGGACGAGAACAAGTATAATTGGGGATATGATCCGCAGAACTACAATGTGCCTGACGGCTCTTATTCTACCGACCCCTACAAACCGGATGTTCGTATCCGGGAATTCAAGCAGATGGTGCAGGCTTTGCACAAAGCAGGTATCCGTGTTGTTCTGGATGTGGTGTATAACCATACTTTCAATACATCCGACAGTAATTTTGAACGTACAGTGCCGGGATACTTTTACCGTCAGCGACCGGACGGAACGTATGCAGACGGTTCGGCTTGTGGCAATGAAACTGCCAGCAACCGTCCGATGATGCGTAAATACATGATAGAGTCTGTATTACATTGGATTAATGAATATCACATTGACGGATTCCGTTTTGACCTGATGGGTATTCATGACATCGAGACAATGAACGAAATCCGTAAGGCGGCAACGTCTGTAGATCCGACTATATTTATATATGGTGAAGGATGGGCGGCATCGGCTCCACAGATGGCGGAAGATTCTCTGGCAATGAAAGCCAATACTTATAAGATGCCGGGTGTTGCTGCTTTCTCTGACGAAATGCGTGATGCTTTGCGCGGTCCGTTCAATGACAATCATCAAGGTGCTTTCCTTGCCGGATTGCCGGGAGGAGAGGAGAGCATAAAGTTTGGTATTGTAGGAGCCATCAGGCATCCGCAAGTAAATAATGACTCTGTGAATTATAGTAAGGCTCCGTGGGCGGAACAACCTACACAGATGATCAGCTATGTTTCCTGTCACGATGATATGTGCTTGGTGGATAGGCTGAAAGCAAGTATCCCGGGTATTACTCCCGTAGAATTGGCAAAGCTTGACAAACTGGCGCAAACAGCTGTATTCACTTCACAGGGTGTACCGTTTATTTATGCCGGTGAGGAAGTGATGCGTGACAAGAAGGGAGTGCACAATAGTTTTGAGAGTCCCGATTCCATCAATGCGATTGATTGGAGACGAAAGGCGGAGCATGCAGATGTATTTGCTTATTATAAAGGTTTGATACAGCTTCGTAAGAAGCATCCGGCTTTCCGTATGGGTGATGCGGATTTGGTGCGTAAGCATTTGGAATTTCTACCGGTTGACGGCAGCAATGTGGTGGTTTACCGTCTGAAAGAAAATGCCAACGGTGATGCATGGGGAGATATTATAGTAGTCTTGAATGCCCGTAAGGAGCCTGCCAAACTTACCGTACCCGAAGGTAAATATACAGTGGTCTGCAAGGATGGCTTTATCAATGAACAAGGTTTGGGCACACTGTACGGCCCCGAAGTTGTTGTTCCGGCCCAATCGGCACTGATTATGTATAAATGATGATTGGATGATGCAGCAACATACAATACACATAGCGGGGGGCGTAGTACGCAACCCGCTTGTTCGTTTGACAGAGCCTGTCACCCTTGATTTTCTGGCAGGAGAACACATTGCTATTGTAGGACCGAACGGAGCCGGAAAGAGCCTCCTGGTGGATATGCTGACGGGAAAGTATCCTTTGCGTGATGGTGAGCTTACCTATGATTTCTCTCCCTCCCTCACGAAAACTGCCTATGACAATATCAGATACATTGCCTTCCGTGATACTTACGGTTCTGCCGATGCCAATTATTACTATCAACAGCGTTGGAATGCCCACGACCAAGAGGATGCTCCGCTAGTACGCGAAGTGCTGGGAGAGGTAAAAGACGATGCCTTGAGACGGCAGCTATTTGAACTTTTCAGCATAGAGCCGATGCTTGACAAGAAAATCATTCTTCTCAGCAGTGGGGAGCTGCGCAAGTTTCAGTTGACTAAAGCTTTACTGACTGTTCCCCGAATTCTTATCATGGACAATCCTTTCATAGGGCTGGATGCGCCTACCCGTGAACTGCTTTTTAATTTGCTGGAGCGGCTTACCCGGCTGGGCGAGTTGCAGATTGTCCTTGTGCTTTCCATGTTGGATGACATACCTTCATTTGTTACACACGTTGTGCCGGTAGAGGAGATGAAGGTGGGCGAAAAGATGGAACGTGAGGAGTATGTGCAGGCATTCTGTGCGGGCAATCAGATGCGTATTCAGGAAGAGGCCGGAGCGTTGGAGGAATTGCAGCGGCGTATTCTCGATTTGCCCTACGAACATGCGAATTTCACTTCGGACGAAGTGGTGAAATTGAACGGGGTTAGCATCCGTTACGATGACCGTACCATTCTGAAGGAGCTGGATTGGACAGTGATGCGTGGTGAGAAGTGGGCGCTGAGTGGCGAGAACGGTGCCGGCAAGTCTACCTTGCTTAGTTTGGTTTGTGCGGATAATCCGCAGTCATACGCCTGCGATATCAGTCTTTTCGGACGGAAGCGCGGAACGGGGGAGAGTATTTGGGAAATCAAGAAACACATCGGTTATGTCAGTCCGGAAATGCATCGTGCTTATCTGAAGAATCTGCCTGCCATAGAGATTGTCGCTTCCGGTCTGCACGACAGCATCGGATTGTATAAACGTCCTCATGCCGAACAGATGTCGGTATGTGAGTGGTGGATGGAGATTTTCGGTATTGCCGCCTTGAAAGACAATCCTTTTCTGCAACTCTCCAGCGGGGAACAGCGTCTGGCATTATTGGCACGTGCTTTTGTCAAGGACCCGGAACTGCTGATATTGGATGAACCGCTTCATGGACTCGATACATACAACCGCCGTCGGGTTAAGAAGATTATAGAGGCATTCTGCCATCGTCGGGATAAAACGATGATTATGGTAACCCACTATGAGAATGAATTGCCGCAAACAATTACTAACCGTTTATTCTTGAAGCGAAACCGCTGACCGGATAATAATTACGTCAAGCAAAGATAATAAAGGACTGGCGGGAACCATTTATGGTGTAAATCGTTATATTTGTAATATCAACCATCTAAACATTTATATCATGAAGTTTTTTATTGATACGGCAAATTTAGAACAGATTCGGGAGGCCTATGACTTGGGCGTACTCGACGGAGTTACCACTAATCCTTCGCTTATGGCAAAAGAAGGTATCAAAGGAGTGGAGAACCAGCGTAAGCACTATGTGGACATCTGTAATATTGTGCAAGGCGATGTGAGTGCCGAGGTGATAGCTACCGACTATGAAGGCATGATTAAAGAGGGTGAAGAATTGGCAGCCTTGAATCCGCATATCGTAGTGAAGGTGCCTTGCATTGCAGAAGGTATCAAGGCCGTTAAATACTTCTCGGGCAAAGGTATCCGTACAAATTGTACTCTGGTATTTTCTGTCGGTCAGGCATTGCTTGCAGCCAAGGCAGGTGCAACGTATGTTTCTCCGTTTGTGGGGCGTCTCGATGATATCTGTGAGGATGGCATTGCATTGGTTGCGAAGATTGTAGAGATGTACCGTTATTATGGATATACCACCCAGGTACTTGCCGCCTCTATCCGTCATACGGCACATATCATGCAGTGTATAGAGGTGGGTGCTGATGTGGCTACTTGTCCGCTTTCGGCCATTAAGGGTTTACTTAATCATCCGCTGACCGATTCCGGTCTGAGGAAGTTCCTTGAAGATTACAAACGCGTGAACGGATAAACTTAAAATATCCTATAAGCCTATCTTTCAATGTAATTATTGACTAATATTGGTGAGAAATAGAATAAAAAGATTTATTTTTGCGCCTTATATTTAGATATACAATAAGGCACCGATGAAAGATAGGCTCATAGGATTTATTAAGACATACTGCTTGTTTGTCTGCATTTTTGTGTTGCAGAAACCACTGTTTATGCTGTTTTACAAATCGCTGTACCCGGATGTCTCGTGTGCGGACTGGTTCAGTGTCATTTGGCATGGGTTACCTTTAGACCTATCTCTGGCTGGTTATCTGACAGCTATTCCCGGTTTTCTTTTCATAACCTCTGTATGGACACTTTCTAAATCCCTTCATCTCATCTGGTGCGGCTATTTCCTCTTCATTTCTGTTCTTCTATCCATTATTTTTACTGTAGATTTAGGATTATACGAGTATTGGGGATTTCGTTTGGATGCCACACCGTTGTTCTATTTCTTTTCTTCTCCTAAAGAAGCAGTGGCCAGCGTCAGTATCTGGATGGTGCTGGGGGGAATTGTTGCAATGGCTGTTTATGCTGTCGTGCTGTATGTTGTTTTCTACAGCATCTTGTTGCAGAAGAAACTGTTGCTGCAGATGAAACTGCCTTATCGTCGCCTGAAGGTGTCAGGTATATTGTTGCTGATGACGGGGCTGCTGTTTATTCCTATCCGTGGAGGCTTTACAGTATCTACCATGAATGTGGGGAAAGTCTATTTCAGTGCCGAGCAGCGTCTGAACCATGCAGCTATCAACCCTGCATTCAGTCTGATGGAATCTCTTGCCAAGCAGAAGGACTTTAGCAAGCAATACCGTTTTATGGAAGCTGCGGAGGCCGACCGGCTTTTTAAAGACATGCTTGAACCCGCAGTTGCCGGTGGTCAAACGGAAGAGACGGATTCTGTGCGGCAATCTGCCGATTCGCTGCATACTTTATTCAATACTCAGCGTCCCGATGTACTCTTTGTGATTCTTGAGAGTTTTTCCTCTAGGTTGATGACAGCTTTGGGAGGTGAGCCGAATATTGCCATTCATCTGGATAGCTTGAGTAAGGAAGGGGTGCTCTTTACGAACTTCTACGCCAACAGTTTTCGTACGGACCGTGGACTGGTGGCTATCTTGAGTGGCTATCCTGCCCAGCCCACTACGAGTATTATGAAGTATCCCCGTAAAACGCAGTCCATTCCTGCCATTGCAGGCAGCTTGCGGAAGGCGGGTTATGGTACCAAGTATTATTATGGCGGTGATGCCGACTTTACCAATATGCGTTCCTACCTGATGTCATCGGGCTTTGAAGATATTGTTTCCGACCAGGACTTTCCCGTAACGGAACGTTTAAGTAAGTGGGGGGCGCACGACCATCTCGTATTCAACCGTCTGCTGGAAGACTTGAAAACCGAAGCTGCCGAAGGAACTGCAGAAGAGAAAACTCCTCATTTCCGTGTCTTGCAGACCTCCAGCAGCCACGAGCCTTTTGAAGTACCTTTCCGTCGTCTGGAGAATGACCGGCTGAACGCCTTTGCCTATACGGATAGTTGTGCAGGCGATTTTGTAAGACAGTTCCGTGAGCTCCCCCAGTGGAAGAATACGGTGATTGTGTTTGTTCCAGACCATTTGGGAGCTTATCCCGAACATATCGACAATTTGTCGGTAGAACGCTACCGGATACCTCTGTTGATGGTGGGCGGTGCCGTCCGAGAGCCGAGGCGCATTGACGTCTATGGCTCGCAACATGACATTGCAGCCACGTTGCTGGCCCAATTGGCGCTGCCCCATGAAGAGTTTGTCTTCAGTAAAGATATGCTTAATCCCGCTTCCCCTCATTTCGCGTTCTTTACCGTACCCGATGCTTTCGGTATGGTGACAGCAGACAACCAGGTGATATTCAATTGCCAGGCAGGTGCTGTGGTAGTGGATGAGGGCACGGCAAAGGGAAAGAACTTGCCGTTGGGCAAAGCCTATCTGCAGAAATTGTATGACGATATAGCAAAAAGATAAAGGAAGATAATTAAAGTATAAGAGTATAAAGTATAAGAGTATAAAGTATGACAGCACTTATGGATGTCTTGCAAGGGGCGATAGATATAGACACAAACATATTCCTTTTCATCAATGGGATGCACAACACCTTTTTCGATTACTTTATGAGTGCCTACAGCGGTAAGTGGGTCTGGGTGCCGATGTATGCTGCCATTTGGTATGTGATGCTGCGCAACTTCCATTGGAAAGTGACTTTGTTCTGCATGGTCGGTCTGGCACTCGTAATTACCATTGCCGACCAGACGGGGGCAACATTGATACGCCCGTATGTGGAACGCCTTCGTCCCGCCAATCTGGAAAATCCCATATCCGATATGGTGCATATCGTAAACGGACATCGAGGAGGGCGTTATGGATTCCCCTCCTGTCATGCTGCTAATACTTTTGGCCTGGCATTCTTTGTCTGGTTTCTTTTCCGTAAACGATGGCTCACTGTGTTTATGATGGGATGGGCGTTGCTGACCTGCTATTCACGTGTCTACTTGGGAGTGCATTATCCGGGCGATCTCATCGCGGGAACATTGGTTGGATTGATTGCCGCATACATTGTATATCGCCTTTTCCTGAAAGTCAGCGGGTATAAGACCATGAAGAAAGTCCCCCATATTTATGCTCCCATATTGGTGGGCGGATTGACGATAGTTGGGATATTGATATATTCCACGGTGATGATATTGCAGGCTCAGAACTGATGATTTATCGTCACCATTGCTTCCCTCGGACGTATATTTAGTCGTGAAGTGTAGCTTTGCGTGGTGGAATACGTTGTGTAAGCATACTCTTTTTTGTTGAACAGGTTGTTGAGGCTTGCTTCCAATCTCCATTTTTTTCTTTTATAGATAAGGGATGCATCTGCGAACACGGTGTTGAGATGTGCGTCCCCTCCTAAGTCATTCCGGTAATGCTCGCCGGATAGCCGTAGGTCTACCTGCCCGATACTGAATGTGAGATGTAGCCGTTGTATGAAGTCCAGTAACGGGGTGAGACGGGTATCACTTCCTATCTTACTGCCGCCATAGCCTAATGTGGCATGATATTCCGCTTCAAAAATATCTGCGGGAGACCAGATTATTTTAGGCTCTGCTTTCAGATAATCATAACGATAGGTCTGCAGAAGACTTTGCCGGTTACCCTCGCTGTCAGCCAGGCGGGTAAGCTGTTCGCCATTGCTGCGACTGAGTAGTAGGGTGAGTGAGGTTTTCAAATGCCAGTCGTATATACCTTTGGACAAAGTACTGCTGAGATTCCAGCTATCGTTATGGTTCGGTAGTTCACGACGAGTGTAGACAATGGCATTTTCGGAAACACTCTGTTCGAAAAGAGTATTCCGGTTGCTGCGGCTGTAGGTTAGTGCGGCAGTGATGAAAAATTCCTGTACAGTGTTTTTGTACTCTCCGTAGAGATTGTAGGTTTGCGTGAGGCTGGTAGGGAAAAGTCCGTTGCCGTCTCGCCAGGTGCGGTAATCAGTTTGGTAGAGTCCCGGATACAAGTCGGAGAAGTCTTCTGCCGAGCGTTTCAGACTGCCATAAAGGGAGAACGTCCAATGATAATCCAGTTTATAGCGCAAATACATGGACGGATTGAAGAACAGGAACGAACGCTGTTGTGAGAAATACCGATCTGCTTTCAGAGGAAGCGAAAGTGTAGCCAGCCATTTTCCACGTTCCAGCTGGAAGTAGGGGGTAATATACAATGACAGATGCGAAGCATTGAAATCATTGGGCTGTCTTGTCGGAGTATATTTCAGGGTAGCCCGTTCTCCTTGTATTCCTGCCTTATATTGTTGGGTAAATCCATCATACTTTCGTAGATATGCGGCACTGTTATCTGTGTAGAAGTTGTGCTGGTTGAATTTACTTTTTCCTTCTTCGAGTAGTAAGGATGCAGGCTGGTAAGCATACTGTGTCGTCGAACGAAATTCCCAGGTTCCGCTTTCCCGGTTTCGGATAAGATTGAAGTAGTTTCCGGCACTTAGCTGTGACGTTTGCAGAGTTTGTCCCAGTTCCTCCGAACATCCGCGATTTATTTCTCCGTCTACGGTGAAGCGGTTGGATATATAATTCCGGCTGCTGTTATCTTCATAACGCAGTTCCAGATTAGCGATGTCACTTCTCAGACGATAATGGTAGGTTTCGTCTATTTGTATGGTATCTGTCGGTTGATAATAGATTTGGGTATTTCCCCGTTGCTGTCGGATTAGCTCATGAGTATATCCGGCTTGCAGGCGTAAGCTGCGGTCATCATTCCATTTGTACATACGGTTGCCGTTCAGGGTGTGGGTTTCATTGAATAATAAGCGATTCTTGTCTAATGGTGCGCTGATGCCCGGCTGGGAGAGAAAACCGGAAAGCGGAACTTGTTGCTGGCCATTTCCGGTCAGTTTGGTTTGCTCGTTGCTGAGGTCCTTGCCATTGTTATTTGTCTTGTAATTATAGACACTCTGTTTTCCTTTACCCAGTTGAAGGGCATTCAGTCTGCCTTCCCACAGGATTTTGTTGTTGTCACTCCATCCGGTTCCCAGAGTACCGTTTGCTATCCATTGATCGCGTGCTTTCGGATCCAGTTTCAGGTTCAATGCCACCTCATCGGAATTGATTTTTCCTTTCAAGGCCTTTACTGACTGATAGTTCTCCATGATTTCCGCACTCTTTACGGCTTTGGCACTCAGGTTGTTGTTGATTTGGTTATAACGTCCGCCTGTCACGTCCATTCCTTCCACAAAGTAGTGGTCGATGGCTTTCCCTTTATACTTAACCTGTCCGTTTTCATCTACATCCACGCCCGGAAGTTTCTTCAATACATCCTTTATGTGCACATCTTTAGATGAAGCAAACTGTGCCAAGTCATATCTCACCGTATCTTTTCGGGTATTGATACGTCCGGGACGTATTTGTACTTCTTTTAATACGATGGCTTCCGGTTGTAGGCTGAGATTCAGGATTCCTGCCGCATTGATATTCCGCATTTCTCTCTTATAGCCTAACAAAGAAATATTGAGTTGCAGCATTCCGCTATGCTTCCACGGCAAAGAAAATTGTCCTTTGGCATCGGTCAATGCATAGTCTATCGTTGTGTTTCCGCGTAATACACTAATCATTACAGCTTCCAGCGGTTGATCGGTTTCTGCATCTGTTATCTTGCCGCTCAACGTCTGTGCGTAGGTAGGCGACAAGAAACGAAAGAGAAACAGGAAAAATAGAATGATAGTTTTTTTATTCATACACTGCAATAATTGATTGTTTGGCAATTGAAGTTTGTTGAATTTTTTATACGATTATGGTGATTTTGTAATTTGTTGATTATCAATGCGCAAAAAGAGGATATTTAAGTATACGACTGAATGGCATTCACTATACGACTGAATAGGGTTCAGTATACGACTGAAATGCATTCAGTATGCGATAGATTTCACGAATGCTTACGGGTGTGGAGAAATATTATCGTTCCAGTGGATTATAAGGAATGTTTTTCGGGTTCTTGGTTGCATTGCCGTGTTCATCACTAACCTTGACGGTGACGTTCGGCATGCTTCCGGTGATAAATCCTACCGGATCGGCATAATAACGTTCGTGCACTTTGTTGTATGCTTTGCGGTTCATCGGTTCGTGCTTCTTTCCGTCGAAAAGTATCGGCCGATATGTGTGGCATTGCTCTACACCTGTGGCAGTGAATGAATAATGCCCTTCACTGTCTTCGGCTTTCAGTATCAGTCCGGGCAGTCCGCAAAGCTTCCACGGACCTTCGCTGACGGGTATTTCTGCAGTAAACCATGCTGTCCATGTACGGCCTTTTAATTGACATTCGGCTTTGCTGCAAAGGTAGGAGAGGACACTATCGTTTTCTGCCAGTATCTTCCACTGCGGACGTTCATCCGTTTCTTCGCAACGCAGGCGCGTCATGCCTGCCACTTCATCGAGGGTCGTTACTTTTCCGGCAGGATAACCTCTGAAGGTTTGTTCGCTCAGTTTGCTTGTTCCGTATTGTTTCAGATGTTCATTAATCGTTTCCTGCGAGGCTTTATTGGCGAAGTCTACTGCCAGTACAGAGTCGCAAACATACTTGGTGTAACTGTAGAACTTAGAGAGATTTTTACCGACTTCCAGCATCATGGTTTCTTCCGTAACATTTTCCGGCTTTTCCGTATTACTGATACAGCGCGTTTCATATTGCACAAGGATTTGTGCTTCACCGATGGTATCATTCTGTATTTTCGTTCCATCAGAAACGATGATTTGTGCCTTCGCTTGTGATGCGAACAATATAGCGAGACACAGATTGAGGAAAATAATTCTTGCACTCATAGTTTTTACATTTTTAGAGGTTTTACATATTGCTTCCAGCGATTATTGTACTGCAAAACTATGCGGATTTTGCTTCAGAAGAGGCTGAAAGTTATTACTGAAATATTACTCAATGCATAATATCTGCCTCGCACGTACCTATATTTGCAAGCTAACTTCTACCTTTGCCGGTACTAAATGAAAGTCTTTCTAACTAAGTGAGACTAAAAAAGAACAATTATGGAACAACGGATTAAGATCGTTTGGATATTCTCCATCGCATCGATACTGCTTATTACCTGCGGACAGGTCTACTGGTTGCGTAATCAGTATCAGTATATGAATGATGAACAAATCAATGGTATTTATGATTGCATCTTGCAGACCGCCCAACAGTATGACTCTATCCGTACTCCCCAACCCAAAAAGGTGCTTAGCAATACCAATATGTTCTTCTATCAGCTTAGCAAATCCATTGATTTGGAAAAGCGGACCACTATCGACGAATTAATTTTGGGTGTTCTGAAAGGGCGGGACTTGAAGAGCTTGGGCCAAAAGAATATAGAAACTCTCAAAATAGAGCAGCAGGACTCTGCCAGTACAGATGATAAAGAGAGAGAGGCAAAGCGTAGGGAATGGGCATTGGCGTTAGACACCCTTTTGCCGGAAGAGCGGCTCATTGCGAAGGATTCATTCAAAATCAATATGTCCGATAAAGATGCTCCTAATTTGAACTCTATTATTAATCTTTATCGTTTGGAGTTGGATGTGCCTTTTGCGTTGCAGCAATTTGATTCCTTGCTTGCCATACGTTTGGACAAACAAACGTTTACTACGCATCTGGTGGTTTCCGAAGATTCCATTTACCAGTGGAATGCGGAACTGAAACGGCAAGGTACATTGTTCAATCCATATATAGAAGTAATGTATCCTTATAATCCCCTGAAGCGCCAGTTTGTGCTTGTTTCCGTGAAGGTTTCACCTCATGTGGTACTTGTGCGTATGGGTTGGCAGTTAGTGGGCAGTACATGCCTGATATTTCTGCTGGGGCTTTGTCTGCTGTTTCAGATAAAAACCATCTTGAAGCAACGGCGGATAGACGAACTGCGAAAAAGCTTTGTAAACACTATGATACATGAACTGAAACGTCCCGTCCAGGCTCTGAAAATGTGTATAGCCTTTCTTAATGACAAGTCTATGCGAACAGATGAGAAAACGATGGATGAAGTGATTCACGATTCCATGTCCGAGCTGGATAACTTGTCGGCCTATCTTTCAAAACTACGTGATATGACGCGTGCCGATGATGAACACACGCAGCTTTCCGTCCGTACATTTGATATAAAGACGAGTTTGGAAAAGCTTGTCCGGCTTTACCATGTTCCTGAGGGTAAGGATGTTGCTATTGAAACCCATTTCAGTTCGGAGACTCTGGTAACGGCAGACCCGGTGCATGTTTCTAATATTATCAGTAATTTGATAGAGAACGCCGTAAAGTATTCGGGCAAGTCTGTGCATATTGTTGTAGATTGCCTTTTGCAGGATCACCAATTGACGATACGGGTGTCTGATGATGGCATCGGCATTCCGGTTTCCGAACAGAACCGTGTATTCGATAAGTTCTATCGGGGCAGTAATCTTCCCGACCGTTCGTTGCCCGGCATTGGTCTGGGGTTGAGCTATGTAAAGTTGCTGGTAGAGGCGCATCATGGGAGCATTTCTTTAAATAGTCAGGCAGGCAAGGGAACAATGATTGAAATTAATATTCCCCAATAAGTCCGTGCTAACCCGCATAATCCCTACTCTAAAATAACCAATGATATGAAAGCCTTGAAAATACTTTTTGCCGATGATGATTTGAAATATTCAATGCTGCTGAAGCGCTTTCTTGAGAAGGAAGGCTATGAAGTGACTTATGCCGGAAACGGGAAAATTGCTCTGGAACAATTTCCGCTCATAAAGCCTGATTTGGTATTGCTCGATATCAATATGCCCGGTTACAATGGCTTTGAAGTGGCTGAACGCATCCGCGAGACGGATAAACACGTCCTGATCTTTTTCCTTTCCGACCGTAGCGATAAGGCCGACCGCCTGCAAGGATTCCAACTGAAGGCGAACGATTATCTTGCCAAACCTTTCTATCCGGAAGAGCTGACAGCGCGTATCCGCGAGCGTTTCACTTCGCAGTTGTCCGGCGTGGCGGAGGATGAGATGTATGCTTTCGGCCATTCCGTATTCAATTACAGTACGAACGAGATTCGTACGGGAAATAGTAAGGTGCTGATTACTTCCCGTCAAGCCGATATCCTTCGCTTGCTGGCGCTGAATGTGAATAAGACTGTCAGTCGCGATACGTTGCTGGATGCTGTGTGGGGTACTGCCTCGTATGCCAACTCCCTTGCCTTGAATGTACAGATGTCCTATCTGCGGCGGTCGCTAAAAAACGACCCGAGCGTGAGGATTGAGTCGTTGATGAAAAAAGGGTATATGCTTGCCGTTCTTTGAAAACATCTTTATCTTTGGATTGTTATACAAACAAGACACTTCAAAAAAAAGAGAGCTTATGATGAGTTTAGGAGGATGGATGAATAAAGTCCTGATAGGTTGGGGGATAGACCCGAAGTTTGCCGATATGTTTGACGAGACGATTATTGCACTGCTGATGGTGGGGCTTTCGATAGGGCTGGACTATTTGTGCCAGGCAATCTTCGTTGGCGGTATGAAGCATTATACCCGGCGCTCTCCCCATCAGTGGAATACGTTGCTGATGAAACGCAGGGTGATACACCATTTGATACATATTCTGCCCGGAATCCTCATTTACTACCTGCTGCCCATGGCCTTTGTGCGTGGAAAGGAGATGCTTGAGTTCTCACAAAAGGTGTGTGCTGTCTATATCATTGTGGCGGTGCTGCTTACTATCAATGGCTTGTTGCTGGTGATGCTCGATGTTTATAACATGAAGGACAAGCAGAAGAACCGTCCGCTGAAAGGCTTTGTGCAGGTATTGCAAGTGCTACTGTTTTTTATCGGAGGTATCATAGTGGTTTCAGTGCTGATAGGCAAGTCTCCTATGACCTTGTTTGCCGGTCTGGGCGCATCTGCGGCTGTACTGATGCTGGTATTTAAGGACAGCATTCTGGGGTTTGTGGCCGGCGTGCAGCTCTCTGCCAACGACATGTTGCGGATAGGGGACTGGATAGCGCTGCCGGGTGGCGTTGCCAATGGAGTTGTAGAGGAGATTACGCTGAACACGGTCAAGATACGCAACTGGGACGAAACCATCTCGACCGTACCGCCGTATACCCTGGTGAACAACTCCTTCCAGAACTGGCGCGGCATGCAGGAAAGTGGCGGGCGACGGGTAAACAAGAATATCTTTCTGGATATGACTACCCTGAAGTTCTGCACTCCGGAAATGCTGGATAATATCCGCAAGGAAGTCCTCTTGATGGCCGACTATCAGCCAGCAGAAGGAGAGGTGCCAACCAATGCACAGCTCTATCGTATCTACATCGAACGTTATTTGTGTAGCTTGCCGGTGGTGAACCAGGAGATGGACTTGATTATCAGCCTGAAGGAACCCACGACGTATGGGGTACCCATTCAGGTATATTTCTTCTCTCGCAACAAGGTATGGAAAGAGTACGAGCGCATTCAGTCCGACATCTTCGACCACTTGCTAGTGATGGTACAGAAGTTTGACTTGAAACTGTATCAGTATTCCGACTAATATATCAACCGGAACTCCGCATATACAGGCAAGTGGTCGCTGTATCCTCCTTGATACTTCATCCCGTAGTAGGTGCGGAAGGGTTGCTGCCCTCCGTATTTCTTGTCTCTTGTCAGTAGGAAGGGCAGGCAGAATACGTCTGTCTTCGCTTCCTCTGTATATAGCGGTGCGTGTTCTTGCAGCAACGTACCTGATACGATGATGTGGTCTAGTAATCCCCATTCTCCTTGATACTTGTAGCTGCCGAAGTGCTTGCGTGTTTTGGCTTTTCCTGCTAGTAGATGGTAAAGTTTTTGTGGACGTAGAGAGTCTTGCAATGTTGACGGTGCTGCTGCCTCCAACACATCCTTTACCGATTTATTCTCCGGATAATCGTTGAAATCCCCTAAAAGGACAATTTGCGGATGTCGGCGTATCGTGTATAGGCTGTCTATGGCATGCTTCACCTTTCGGGCAGCCAGTAGCCGGTAAGGTTCAGACTCTCTTGCCCCTCCCGAACGGGATGGGAAGTGAGCTACCAGTACATCAAGCGTATCCCGGTTCAGCAACAATCCGCTGACGTGAAGAATGTCCCGTGTGGGACGGCTATTCTTCCGGGGCTTGTCTACGGGGAGGCTCTGATAGGAAAGCAGTTTGAAAAGATTACGTTGATACAACAGCGCTACGTCGATGCCGCGTTCGTCGGGAGATTGTGTCATCACATACCGGTAGTCTGCTTCGCGCAAGGCAGAGTAGCGGGTAAGGTCGCGCATCACACTGTCATTCTCCACCTCACACAAGGCAACAAGGGCGGGCGGCGTCCATCCTCCGGTGGCGATGATGACGCGGGCTATATTATCCAGTTTCTTTCTGTATTTAGAGTAATTCCAATGCCGGGTGGCATCCGGCAGGAACTCGTAGTCATTCTTTAGTGTGTCATGTCGGGAGTCGAATAGGTTTTCTACATTGTAGCTTACTATCCGAAACGTGAGGGTATCTCTTCCTTCTTGCCCGTACAGACTGATGTACGGGCAGAGAAGGAAGAGTATAACTCCTATCTTATGGATAACGTTCATACAAACTATTCCCGTTCCCCTTTAAGGAACGCGGGATATTTATTTCACCGGAATGTGCTTCAGTATATCCTGCAGATGGTCCCAGAACTTCTGTACGGTAGGAATCAGCATCCGTTCGTCGGGAGAGTGCACACCCTGCAGGGTAGGTCCGAAGGAAATCATGTCCAGTGCCGGGTATTTGTCAAGGAACAGTCCGCATTCCAAACCTGCATGGATAGCTTTTACCTTGGCATCTACACCGAACAAACGTTTGTAGGACTCAACAGCCACTTCCAGGATTTCTGAATGCGGGTTGGGCTTCCAGCCCGGATATCCGTCGCCGAAAGATACGGCTGCTCCACCCATTTCGAATACAGTACGCACCATATTGGCAATGTCTTGTTTGGAGGAGGCGGTAGAGCTGCGCTGGCTGGTCTCGATACGGATGATATGGCCGGATTTCATCTTTACGGAGGCCAGATTGGTGGAGGTTTCCACCAGCCCCGGAATGTCTTGGCTCATGGCATACACACCGTGAGGTGCGGCATAGATGGTTTGCAGCAAGCGCTTGGCGGTATCTTTGTCAATGGCTTTGGGACGGGCTGCTTCCGATTCAAGCACGAATTGGAGGTCCGGGTCAACGACGGCATATTCTGCCTCCACTTCGGCGGCAAAGACATTCAAGTCTGTGCGCAGGGCATGCTTGTCGGCATCGGGTATGGCAATTACCGCGTGTGCTTCGCGGGCAATGGCGTTGCGCAGGTTACCACCGTCTATTTCGCAAAGGTACATGTCGTACTTCTGAGATGCCTGGCTTAGGAAGCGGTTCAACAGTTTGTTGGCATTGCCGCGCCCCAGGTGTATGTCGCCGCCGGAGTGTCCACCTTTCAGCCCCTTTACCTGCACTTTGCAGCAGAAATACCCTGCCGGTACGTCCACTTCCCGGTAGGTGAATTCGGCAACGGAATCTATACCGCCTGCACAGCCGATGAAGAGCTCGCCTTCATCTTCGGAATCGAGGTTCAACAGAATGTCTCCGTTCATGAAGCCTTCTTTCAGGGCGAAGGCACCGGTCAGTCCGGTCTCCTCGTCCACGGTGAAGAGGCATTCGATAGGACCGTGCTCGATGCTGTCGTCGGCAAGGATAGCCAGTTCGGTGGCTACACCGATGCCGTTGTCGGCTCCCAAGGTTGTACCTTTGGCTTTCAGCCATTCACCGTCAATTTCGGTTTCGATAGGGTCGGTCAGGAAGTCGTGCTTCACGTCGTTGTTCTTTTCACATACCATGTCGATGTGCGATTGAAGTACGACAGTCTTGCGGTTTTCCATACCCGGAGTAGCGGGTTTCTTTATCAGAACGTTTCCGGCTTCGTCCACCTTCGTTTCCAACTTATGTTTTTCTCCGAATGCTTTTAAGTAAGCAATGATTTTCTCTTCCTTCTTCGAAGGGCGCGGCACTTGGCAGATTTCCTCAAAATAGTGAAATACACCAGCCGGTTTCAAGTCTTTTTTTTCCATAATTATCTGAATTAGCGGCTGCCTTACATGTGTTTATGCAGCCTTCATTATCAATTGTCAAATATCAATTCTCCATTAAATTAACCACTTATTGCTAAATATGGTTAAATTGATTGACTATTTTATTCCCCTTTCTCTTTTTTTAGAGTAAAAAAGGCGAGTTAGTCCAACCAAAGCCCTATATTTGCACCCACAAAAATAGTAAAAACACTATTTTCATGTAACAAAATTAATGGAAATGCTTGATACAATATTGATAACTCTGTTAATAGTTGCTATTTGCATTGTTTTATTGGGTGTAAAGGTCTTTTTTGTGAAAGGCGGCAGGTTCCCTAACGGGCATGTCAGTGGCAATAAGGCAATGCGCGATAGAGGTATCGGCTGTGCGCAGTCGCAGGACAGAGAAGCACAACGCAAATCCCGTTTTTCCATTGATGAACTGGAAAAAGCCTTAAACGATAGTATGAACTAATTTTAAAAAACAATATTTATCAATTATGAAGAGATTAAACTACCTCATGAACGGTCTGGCAGCTCTCGCACTGATCGTTTTATTTGCTCAATGTGCCGGCAATACTGATAAACAGACAACAAACGCTCCTGCACAAGCCGGCGGATTATCGGAAATGAAGATTGCTTATGTTGAAATAGATACGCTTTTGGCAAAATACAACTATTGCATAGACTTGAATGAGGCTATGGTGAAGAAGGGCGAGAATGTCCGTCTGACATTGAACCAGAAAGCCAGCGAACTGGAGAAGCAGAAGCAGGAATTCCAGACAAAGTATCAGAACAACGCTTATCTTTCTCAGGAGAGAGCGCAGCAGGAATACAACCGCATCGCAAAGTTGGAGCAGGATTTGCAGAACCTGAGCAACAAGCTGCAGTCTGAACTGATGAGTGAGAATGAAAAGAACAGCCTGCAACTGCGTGATTCTATCAACGCTTTCTTGAAGGAGTACAATAAGACAAAAGGTTACAGCATGATTATCAGCAATACGGGTTTTGACAATCTGCTCTATGCAGACAGTGTCTACAACATCACTCGTGAGATTCTGGATGGCCTGAATGCAAGATACTCTTCTCCGGTGAAGAAATAATATTTATCCTATGATATAAAAAAGGATGTGCTGAAAAGTACATCCTTTTTTTATAGGCCTCTCCCTCGCCCCCTCCCCGTAGGGAGGGGAGTTTTGAAGTGTTTGTATTTTGTAGGACTATCTCTGTCCCCCTCCCTACGGGGGAGGGGCTAGGGGAGAGGCTTTTAATGCTCCGATTGTACGCTTTACCCGCTCCGCAGTAGTGATGGTGTGTGTGTATTCATCAATATGTACCGTTCCTCCCATAGAGACGGCGGAATTGTGATAGAGCATGGAGCTTTCGATATTTTCCCTGGCGGAGAAATGAAACTCGCGGATACCGGTTTCTCGGGCAATGTGGGCTATGTTGGTTTCATTCACCCCACAGCCTGCCAATAGGATGATTCGGTCTGATGCTTGTTGTTGGAGTTCTTTCAGAAGGGGAATGCCTCGCTCTGCTGTAGGTTGCTGTCCGGAAGTTAGGATGCGGTTGCATCCTAATTCGATAATATCTTCTATCGCTTTTCGTGGATTTCTGCATACATCGAAAGCACGGTGGAAGGTGACGGACATCCCTTGTGAGGCTTCCATAAGCTGCTCCATCAATGGAATGTCTACATCTCCCTCTGCCGTCAAGCAACCGAACACGACTCCGTCAGCGCCTAGACGGCGGGCATTCTCTATGTCTTTCAGCATGATGCGCTGTTCGGTGGAGGAATAAAGAAAATCTCCTCCGCGGGGACGGACAATGATATGCAATTTGGTCTGTTGCAATGCTTCCCGTGCGATGAGGATATCACCGTATGAGGGGGTTGTCCCCCCCTCGGGGATGCCTGCGCACAGTTCCACCCGGTCTGCTCCGCCGGCTTGTGCGGCAATACAACTCTCTACGGAGTTGGCGCAAACTTCAAACTGATAATCTTTCATTTTGTAAAGTCATGGTTGTGGTGCAAAAATAAGAAAAGGGTGAATACGAATTCACCCTTTTCTGCATTTATTTTCTTTTCTGATGTTACTTTGCGTAGCTCACTGCACGTGTCTCACGGATAACGGTAATCTTCACCTGACCCGGATAAGTCATTTCGTCCTGAATCTTCTTGGCGATTTCACCGGAAAGGTTCTCCGTCTGCTTGTCGTCAATCTTGTCTGCACCGACAATGACACGCAACTCACGGCCTGCCTGGATGGCATATGTCTTTGTCACTCCCGGATAGGACATGGCCAGTTGCTCAAGGTCGTTCAGGCGCTTGATGTATGCTTCTACAATTTCGCGGCGTGCTCCCGGGCGTGCTCCTGAAATGGCATCGCATACTTGTACGATTGGGGCCAGCAGGCTGGTCATTTCCACTTCGTCGTGGTGGGCACCGATGGCGTTGCAGATGTCTGGCTTTTCCTTGAACTTTTCTGCCAACTTCATACCATAGAGTGCATGCGGCAATTCCGGTTCCTCATCGGGTACCTTACCTATATCATGCAGCAGTCCGGCACGTTTTGCTTTCTTCGGGTTGAGTCCCAGCTCTGATGCCATCACAGCGCAAAGATTGGCTGTCTCGCGTGCATGCTGCAAAAGGTTCTGGCCGTATGAAGAACGGTATTTCATCTTACCGATAATGCGGATAAGTTCCGGATGCAGACCGTGGATGCCCAGGTCGATAGTAGTACGTTTACCGGTTTCGATGATTTCCTCTTCTACCTGCTTGCGTACTTTGGCAACTACCTCTTCGATGCGTGCCGGGTGGATACGTCCGTCTGTTACCAACTGGTGCAATGCCAGACGTGCAATCTCACGGCGAACCGGGTCGAAAGCTGACAATACGATAGCTTCCGGAGTATCGTCTACCACAATTTCCACACCGGTGGCAGCTTCCAGGGCGCGGATGTTGCGGCCTTCGCGACCGATGATACGTCCCTTGATTTCATCTGATTCGATGTGGAATACGGTTACTGAGTTTTCAATGGCTGTTTCCGTAGCCACACGTTGGATGCTCTGTATCACGATGCGCTTGGCCTCTTTGCTTGCCGTCAGCTTGGCGTCGTCCATGATGTCGTTGATGTAGGACTGGGCTTGCGTTTTGGCTTCTTCCTTCAGGGATTCCACCATGCGCTCTTTGGCTTCTTCAGCAGAAAGTCCGGAAATAGCTTCCAGCTTTTCTATTTCCTGGCGCTGCATGTGCTCCAGTTCTTCTTTCTTCTTGTCTACGATGGACAGTTGGGCTTCCAGATTTTCTTTCACGGCTTCTGCTTCCATCTTCTTGCGCTGGATTTCTTCCTGGCGTTGGTTCAGTACCAATTCACGTTGTTTCAGCTTGTTTTCTGCCTGCTGTATCTTTTGGTTACGTTGGGCCACTTCTTTTTCCAAGTCTGCCTTCTTGTTTAGGAATTTTTCCTTTACTTCCAGCAACTTATTTTTCTTAATCACTTCCGCTTCCGCTTCCGCATCTCTCAGGATACCGTCGTATTTGTTTTTCAGCCCGTGCTTGAAGAACAAGTACGAGGCAAACCCTCCGACAATGAAGCAGGCAATGGATAATACTATTGTAACTACTGTCATTTTATTAATTTGTTTTTAGTATATAAATAAAAAAGCACTGCATAAAAGCTTGCTTTGATGAAGGGCAAACTTTTGTACAGTGCGCGAATTTCTCTCTTTTACCGACCCGACGGAGGGATTGCAGCTTATTGTTCCTTGAAATAGGTCTCCAATACCTCTGTCAGTTCCTTTATTTTGCTGGTATAGGGTTCAGTATCATTACGGTCCTTCAACTGAAGGTTTTCTAAAGCGAACTGATAGGCCACCATGGCTATAATTCTCTCTAGAGACACATTCAGATAATGCTCCCGATACGCATTGAGCCTGATATCTACCTGCTTGGCGGCTTCTCTTACCATTTCCTCGTCCTCACGGTTGATTGTGAGAGGGTAGGAGGCTCCTGCCATTTGCAGGTTTATCTTTATCTTATCGTTCATACATCCTCTTCTCTTTATTCATTCAACAAAGCGATGCATTTATCGACTTCACGCACTAATTTGGACAATCGCAGTTTCGTCTCTTTCACGTCGCTGCCGTTAAGGCTGATTGTCGTAGCTGTTTTTAGGTTCGTGTAGTTAAGTTCCAGTTCCCGGTATTCAGCTTGTACCTTCCCGTATTCCTCCTCTTTGGCTTCAAGAAGTTGCTTTAGCTCAGCATTTTCGCGTTTTAATTCATCGTGCAGATAGATTAAATGCCGCAGTCTGGCTTCAAAGGTACTTAATAGCTTCTTTTCTTCGTCTGTCATCACTACACCAAAATTGTACACAAAAATACAATTTACTTGGAGATTACAAAAACTTTTCGGGGAAAATATGCTGTAGAAGTGCCGAAATAACCGAAGTGGCCTATGAAGTACTGGTTTTGAGGGATTGAAAAAGGGTGGTGGAGGCTGGCTTTTCAAGAGATGTGGATAGGTATGGAACAATTTGCTTTTTAGAAGGATTTTATTTCTTGCTTTTCGAAAGCTTAGTATCTCCGTTACTAAATAGTAATCGTCCGACGCTTGTTGGACGATTACTGTTTAGTAAGGCCGAAATTACTTTTTGCTGTTTTAGGCACTACTCTTTAGGTGCGGTTGGAATAGTATGTAGTAAAGGAAGGAGGAGATGCTAAGAAATAAATAAAATAATTTATATAATAATTTGGTTTATAAAATAAACCTTCTATCTTTGTATCGGAGTTCGAACCCGAAATGTGATTTTGGTATGTATAACTTAAAGAGAATGATTATGAAAACGATTGTTTGTAGAAGTATGGCGGCAGCTCTTCTTTGTGTATTTGCATTGGGGGTGTCTGCGCAAGATGTTCTGAAAGTGAAGGTGATGAACATACCTTCTGCTGTGGGAAAGATAATGATTGCCACTGACAAGGGGCAGTATGGTATGGTAGATGCCAAGGGCACGGAGGCGGTACTGGAACTGAAAGATGTGACACTGGGTAAATATAAGCTTTATGTCTATCATGATGAAAACAACAATTATCAGTTGGATAGGGAAGACGGAATTCCATCTGAGTATTGCGCGATAGCGGATGTGGAGGTGAGCGCCGACACGAAGCAGGTGGAGATAGCACTTAAGCAGGTATTAAAAGGAAGCAACAAATAAGGCGGCAGGAAAATGGAAGAAAGAAAATTGAATGAGAAAGAGAGTTTAGAACTCATCACTCGGATGATACAGAACACGAAGGACAGAATGGCGGAAAATTCAGGGACACCTTTTTTGCTGTGGGGATATGTAACGGTAATTATCTCGTTGCTGGTTTGGTTTCTATTGAAGGAAACGGGCAATAACAATTGGCAATTCCTATGGTTCCTGCTTCCAGTCATAGCCTTTCCTGCTACGTTGTGGAGTCAGCGGAAGGCTCGGAAAATGTTGAAGACCTACATAGACCGTGTTGTGGATTATGTGTGGACGGTATTTGGACTGGGCGCTTTCTTGGTATCGTGTACCGCCATATTTGTATGGAAGATTCCTATTCTGTTTGTCATTTTGCTGATGATGGGGATGGGAACTGCCCTGACGGGACTGATTGTGAACACGAAAGTGGTTACGATAGGGGGAGTGCTGGGAGCCTTGCTCTCGTTGGGATGTTTCTATATGCCCGGCATAGACCAGATACTGTTTTTTGCATTGGCGTTCGTCTTTATGATGGTGATTCCCGGACATTACATGAACAGTGTGGCGAAGCGTCACAAACAATAAAAGAAGAGGATGATATATGTTTAAAGAACTGAACCCTTTGCTCCATAGCGAACTGCGGCTTGCGGTGATGTCGTTGCTTATTAGTGTCGAGGAGGCGGACTTTGTCTATATCCGCCAGCAGACCAAAGCTACGGCAGGAAACTTGAGCGTGCAGATAGACAAACTCAGCAAGGCGGGATATGTGGAGGTGACAAAGACTTTTAAAGGAAAGATGCCTTGTACGATTTGTAAGATCACTCCGCAAGGAGTAGACGCATTTGAGGAATATGTAGAGTCATTGAAATCTTATCTGGCAGGGAGGTTGTGAGTGTGGGTGACTTTACATTTATGGGGCAAAGATGGAAATCTTCTGAAAAAGGTTTCTATCTTTGCCTTTTTCATGAGAAGGAGGAGGGTGTGTCATCAACCGTTTTGCCACCCTCATGCCGGACAAAATTTAAACAGACTCTAAAAAGATAGAATGATATGAGAATTTTAGTCACTTATGCCGTACAAGGCGAATTTACGGAATTGAAATTTCCCGGACTGATAGGGGAGGAAGAGGTGCAGATAGGCTATCTCCGTACCGGTGTGGGAAAGGTGAAATCGGCTTTTTATCTTTCTGAAGCGATAAGCCATGCGCAACCGGACTTGGTGGTCAATGTAGGTACGGCAGGGACTATCCGTCATCGGGTAGGAGATATTTTCGTATGCCGTTATTTTGTGGACCGTGATATGCAGAAGCTGGTGGAGCTTGGTATGGAGTATGAGATTGATTCAATGGATTTGTTGTCCCAAAAAGGATATTGTTTACACTGGCCGGCAGGCGGTGTATGCAATACGGGGGATACTTTCTTGACAGAACTCTCGGATGTGTCCGGTGATGTTGTGGATATGGAAGCCTATGCCCAGGCTTTGGTATGCCGTGCCAAGAATGTTCCTTTCATTTCGGTGAAGTACGTGACGGATATTATCGGACAGAACTCCGTGAAACATTGGGAAGACAAGCTTGCCGATGCTCGGAAGGGGTTGGGAGAATTCTTCGAAAAATTGGGAGGAGTTTGATTAATGTGCTAATATGCCAATGTGCTAATTGGCTGCGCTATGTGTATATTAGACTCTCACACCGCAGGTCATTGGCACATTAGCACATTAACCACATTAGCACATTCATTTATCTCAACGTCTTGAATGACAGTATATGCCAAGTCACCCCCACAGCGACAAGGAACAATACTGTCTTTATTTCTGTTAGTGGAATCAGGAAGAAGATGCAGTAAACCATTGTTCCCCACATCAGCAGTAGGGAGATGATTTTGGCACGTAGTGGGATGGCTTTGTTCTCGCGGAAGCTGCGGATGTAGGGACCGAGGCATTTGTGGTTCAGCAACCATTGGTACAGTCTGGGTGAGCCTCTGAAGTAGAGTGCTGCCGTGAGCAGCAGGAAAGGCGTAGTGGGCAGCAACGGCAGGAAGATGCCGATGATGCCGAGTGTCAAAGAAACTGTTCCCAAAATGATGCAGACGGTTTTCATGCGGCAAATGTAGGAAAAATAATAATATAGATAATATGTATGCGAATAAAGTAAAGAAGGTTGTTGCCGTCCACGACTTGTCGGGAGTCGGACGGGTGTCTCTGACGGTGGTCATTCCCATCCTTTCGTCTATGGGTTTCCAGGTGTGTCCGTTGCCTACAGCCGTATTGTCGAGCCATACCCAGTATCCGGAGTTCTCTTTTCTGGACTTGACGGATGAAATGCCGAAGATTATTTCCGAGTGGAAGAAGCTGGAAGTACAGTTTGATGCCTTTTATACCGGCTATCTGGGTTCTCCGCGGCAGATACATATTGTTTCTGACTTTATTGATGACTTCCGCCGACCGGACGGTCTGGTTGTGGTAGACCCGGTGTTGGGCGATAACGGACGGCTTTATGCGAACTTCCACGAGTCCATGATTGATGAAATGAAACATCTCATCACCAAGGCCGATGTCGTTACTCCCAATTTGACGGAGCTGTTTTATCTGCTGGGTATTCCTTATAAGGAGATGAATACGGATGAGGAATTGAAGTCATACCTTCGCCAGCTTTCCGATTGTGGTCCCGAAGTGGTGATTATTACCAGTGTGCCCGTACGGGATGATAAGCATAAGACGTCCGTGTATGCCTATAACCGGAACGGTAACCGCTACTGGAAGGTTACGTGTCCTTACCTGCCGGCCCATTATCCCGGAACGGGGGATACGTTTACCAGTGTCATCACCGGGGCACTGTTGCAAGGTGACAGTTTGCCCATTGCCCTGGACCGTGCCACGCAGTTCATTCTGCAAGGTATCCGTGCTACTTTCGGATACGAGTACGACAACCGTGAAGGTATACAGCTTGAAAAGGTGTTGCATAATCTCGACATGCCGATTCAAATCTGTAGCTATGAATTAATTTAAACCAATCCCATCTATATGAAAAAGAAAATATTCCTGGCAGTGTTTCTCTGTTGCGGCATGTTTGCAGCAATGGCGCAGACTGCTGCCGACTCTCTTGCCATCGTTTCTGCCGATTGGCAGACTGAGCCCCTGCAGAAAGGGATGCTTTATAAAAAGGCAGTATTCAGTTCTTTGTATGGAGTTCCTCAGGAAGTGTCTATTTTTGAAATATCCCCGAAGCTCTACCGTTTCGATGTGCTCGTCCACAATCCCAAGGAGGAGACCAGTATAGCCGCCCGGCATGCAGGTGCGGTGGCGGCCATCAATGGCTCCTATTTTGATATGAAAGCCGGAAATTCCGTCTGCTATCTGCGTAAGGACGGGGTGGTGATAGATACTACCTCTACTGGGGTTCTGGCAACAGTGTCCAATGGAGCTGTACTTATAAAGAAGGGCAGGCTGGAACTGATTCCCTGGAGCAAGCAGGAAGAAAAGGCATGTACTTTGAAAAAAGGCACTGTGCTGGCTTCCGGTCCTTTGATGCTGAAGGACGGGCAAGTGTGCGACTTGTCCGGGACTAACCGGAATTTTGTAGATACCAAGCATCCCCGCAGTGCTGTGGCGCTGACAAGAGAAGGAAAAATCCTGCTTATTGTCGTTGACGGACGTCGGAAGGGAAAAGCGGAAGGCATCAATATACCCGAGCTTGCCCATATGATTCGTGTATTGGGTGGGGAGGATGCGTTGAATCTGGACGGTGGCGGTTCTTCTACGCTGTGGAGTGGGGAGTTGCCGGATAAGGGAATAGCCAATACCCCGAGTGGCAGCGCAGAGCGTAAGGTTGCCAATTCTCTTTGTGTGTACGAATAAGTTAGGGAAGTAAATGGATAAATCTTAAGTTTTTTGTAATTTTGCCGTCGCATCGAGGTGACATTAGATGCGGCAACTTATTATATTAATTAGCGTATTAACAATATGTACACAGTCATCAAACGCATGGAAGTGTCGGCTGCCCATAGCCTGAAACTTTCTTATCGCAGCAAGTGTGAGAATCTGCACGGTCACAACTGGATTATCACTGTCTATTGCCGTTCCAAAGAGCTGAATGCGGACGGAATGGTGGTAGACTTCAGTCACATCAAGCAGGTGGTAAAGGAACAGCTGGACCACCATAATCTTAATGAAGTGCTGTCCTTCAATCCCACAGCCGAGAACATAGCCCGTTGGATATGCGACCAGATACCCACTTGCTTCAAGGTAGAGGTGCAGGAGTCGGAATCAAACATTGCCGTCTATGAGGAAGATTAATGAGATATTCTACAGTTTGCAGGGAGAAGGATACCATACGGGTACCCCGGCTGTCTTTATCCGTTTTTCCGGTTGCAACCTGAAGTGCTCCTTCTGTGATACGCAGCATGAGGACGGCATACTGATGTCCGATGAAGATATCGTAACAGAAGTCAGTAAATACCCTGCCGCTACCGTGATATTGACCGGTGGAGAACCCTCCCTTTGGATTGACCGTGAATTTGTGGATTGTCTGCACCAGGCGGGAAAGTATGTCTGCATTGAAACAAACGGTACCCGTCCGCTGCCGGATAATATAGATTGGGTGACCTGTTCTCCCAAGCAGGGGGCAAAGCTGGAAATTACGCGTATGAATGAAGTGAAGGTAGTGTATGAAGGGCAGGATATTACTGTTTATGAGCAGCTGCCCGCCGGGCATTTCTTTCTTCAGCCTTGCTCTTGCAGCAATACGGCCGAAACGGTGGATTGCGTGATGAAGCATCCTAAGTGGAGGCTTAGTTTGCAGACACATAAGCTGATAGATATCCGGTAGGCATTTATAAAACGAATAATGGCTGTAAGCAATACTTACAGCCATTATTCGTTCATGCACGGGAGGAGAGGCTCGAACTCCCGACACCCGGTTTTGGAGACCGGTGCTCTACCAACTGAGCTACTCCCGTGTTTGCGGCTGCAAAGGTAATGCAAACTTTCAAATATGCAAGTAACGGACGTACTTATTTTCTAAAGAAAGTTGCTTACAACATCTGTAAGTCCTGATACATAATGCGATACGCTGCTGCTTTTTTTTCCAGAGCCAGCGGGTAGGCTCTCGAGGAAGAAGGCATCCGGTAGAGGCGCATCGGATGGTTTTCGAAAAGAAACTCCGTGAAGTCGCCTACTTTGGGCTTGTCGATGGAGAACTGCGTGCACAGTGTGTCCGTAGCCTTCTCGCCGGTAGTGACGATAGCCTTGCATTGCGGTATCCGGTGTAGCAGGGCAGGGACGTCCGTGGGTTGCACCACTTCCAGAAACTTATCCGAGGCATTGTCTTGCAGGCGCCGTATGGCAGAGGCTGTGTCGAACAAAGCAACACCCTTTTCCTGCAGGAAACTGATGAGACGTTCTTTGCAGAAAGCCTTCTTCGTTTTGTCTACAAAATAATCCTTGTCATTGAAGAAAAGGAACCCGGTAATCCTCCACATGTCATTGTTCCAGTTGGGGTAGTAAAACTCCATGGACCACCGCTTTTTCTGCGGAGGAAAGCTTCCCAGCATCAGCAGACGGGCGTTGCCGGGAAGGAAGGGTTCTAAAGGGTGTTGTTCTATTTCCATACTTTCCAATTTCATTGTTCTGCCTGCAAAAGTACGGAATATATCTTGGATATGCTATCCTGCAATGTCCTGATTGCTCATTCTGTCGGTGATTTGGAAGGGGAAATCAGGATATTCGTAGAGGCTGAACCGGGATTCCGTCTTGCCTTCCGTATAGTTCCAGATGGTGGCATATTCTTCGGCGTCTTCTCCCATGGCTTGCAGCTGACGGAGGTAGGAGGCTATGGACTTGTTTTCTACGATATATATTTGTCCCAGCTGGTCTATTATAGGGCTGTGGCGCCGGGTGCCGTCATGGTCGAACCGTAGGATGCGCTTGCCTTCGGGGGTGATGCCTACCATGTTGAAGGTCATGCTCTTGCCGATGGCGGGCAGATTGAGTACATTGCGGTCGGTGGCGAGGAAAGGCAGGTGGTGCGTTTTTAGGAAACGCCGGATGCAGGCTGCCGGGTCATGGACGGTTCCAAGCAGTACGGACAGATTATGGGCATCTTCCTTGGTCAGCTTCCCGAAGCGCTTTTCTTCCCGTTGCTCTTGTACGGAACGGCTGTTGGGAGTAAACACGGCATTGTTTTCTTCAAAACCTTTCACGGAGAAGGTGTAGTAGCAAACCACTCCCAACTGATTGAGCACTTGGCGCAGGCGGGTGGTATGCCCCCGGCGGGATGCAGCTACGTTGTATACCAGTTGGTTGTCAATGAGCCAGCCTGCCGCCAGCAGTTTGCGTATTCCTTCGGCAGCTTCCGGAGTGACTTCGAGCGGGGTTTGGAAATGTGTCTGGATAATGAACTGGCGGATGCCGATGGTAGACGCCTTTTCCTTGAATTCCCTTAGAATCTCCACCAGCCCGTCATTGATGCGCATGGGCAGGTAGGCGGGGAGGCGTGAGCCGAGGCGTACGCGTTGCAGCTCTGCATACTTTTCTCCTTCGGGCCGTTCCTGATTGGCTTTCCGCTTGCGGACTGCCATGCGGTAGACGGCATCCAGAATATTGCCCAGCGTCTTGTTTTGGCTCATCAGTGCGTCACCGCCGGTGATGAGAATGTCCCGTAGTTGCGTGTCTTCCTCAAAATAGGCCATCAGCCGGCGCAGCTTCTTTTCCCATGTCTCCTTGGGGCGCAGGGTGTCAAACTCAAAATTGAGCCGTTTGCTTTGAAAGTCGTACATACGCTGACAAGATGCGCAGAGTCCTCCGCAGGCGCGTCCCATGGTGTCGGGGATGAGGATGGCCACTTCCGGATAACGGCGGTGGATGTTATGCCCGTCGGGCAGCAGCCAGCCGGCGGCGTTGGGTTTACCTGGTTCTACGATATCCTCCCGTTCCCAGGCACGTATCTGTCCGTAGGTTTCCACCAGTTGGGGTGAATAGAGTATATAGCTGCGCAGGGCCTCGTCGTCGTATCCGCTGCCGGTGCAGTTCAGCAGTGACAGATAATAGGGGGTGGCGAAGAAAGGCATTCCCTTCTTACGGGCTTTTGAGAGCAGGTACATGGTTTCGGCAGAAAGGGAGTTGCCGAGAAGACGGTTTAGCTCCGTAGGGCTTTTGACGGCCATGGCAAGATGGAAACGGAAGTCATTCCACCATTCGCTGACGAGGTTGAACTTCTCCTCGTAGCTGAGTCCCTCTTCGAAATGGAAGCGGGAAGCCGGGGTCTTGCGGTGCTCAATCTTCTGCACCAGTGCATGCAGGATGCGTTCCTTGTTCTTTGCACGGATATGCTGCACGTCTTCATCCAGTCCGCTGGGCCAGCGTTCGGTCAGGGTTTTGATTTTCTGTGCGGAGGGCAGGGTGGGGGCTGGTTGGTGGAGGCGTTTGAACTGCTGGAACAAGTCGATGAACAGGTCCGTTTCCGTTTCCTCTTCCCATTGTCCCGTGAGGAAGGAATGCAGCATTGATAAAGTTGATATGGGCAGCTGTTCTCCGATGGAGAGCTCGTGTACTTCCTGCCCGTCAAATTCAATCAAGAGTCGAATTTGCTTACCGGCCTCGCTGTCCACTTCCGGATGTCCGGCAATGTACTCCGTCAGGTTGGCCTTGAAGGCTTCCGTATCGTCGCTTTGAACGGCGATGCTGACCAATTCAGGGAGTTCGTGCCGATAAAGTTGTTCCAGTTGTGAGAGAGTGAGTGCAAGCATTTTCTTTTGTTTCATAAGCGGTTGTTTTTTTGAAGTTAATATTTATGATGGTTGACGCGGGGTGCGTCCTTGTGTTCCGTGAGGGGAAAATGATTTCATTTGCTAAAAATAACAAAAAAAAGCGGGAAATTTCTTTCCCGCCTTCTTGTTTCTAAAGTTCTTTAGAATTCTTTTTCTTTTATTTCTCTTCGTTGGCTTTCTGTTTCGGTTCCTTTTTGGCCAGCATCACTACGTTGTAAACGTACTCGGTCATCCATTGTTCCGAATATCCCAGACGCTCTTTGTACTGGCGTACTGCCGCTGCCGTTTTGTGTACATCGTCCTTTTTCCATACGGTTTTTGTACAGACGTCGTGTACGGTTTTTTCGGTCATGCTGCGCAGTGCTCCCTTGAAGATGGAAGGCATGCGGAATTTCCACTGCATCAGGTTTCCCATCAGCATCATCAAGTCATTGGAGAAGCCTTGATACATAAAGAGATAACCTTGTACGTCGTTCTGCGTACGGCAGTGCTTCTTGACGGAAGTATCAATTTCCTTGAAGAAGTTTTCACTGATGCCGTAGTCCTGCATCAGCATCTTGCGCGAAGCGGCCTTTTCCGCTTGTCCCAGGCGGCCTCCCTGCGTGGGGATTTTGAACAGACGCTTGAAGTTGGCTACATCCGGCACAAAGCGGATATTGGTGATGCCCAGGTTGGCGGCTATTACAGACTGGAAGTAGACGCGTGTCAGTGACACGAAGTCTTCCACATTCTTCGAAGATACTTCTCCGGTATTCTTGTTGAATAGTTTGGCAAATAAACTCATATCAAATTACGAATTACTGATTACAAATTACAAGACCGCGGGTCATCCGGCGGTTCCGGCTGCAAAAGTACGAAATAAGTTGGTTATCACCAGCACTCTATGTCTTTTTCTACCTCTTTCAGGCGGTTCTTGGTGAAAACGGGGTCTTTGATACCGGCGCTTTTCTTTGTGCGGTAGTCTTCAAGCAGCCTGAAAGCGTATTTTCCGAGCAGGCTGATGGCAATAAGATATACTTTTCCTTGGCATCGCCTTTCCCGTCTGAGTCACCCAGCAGACGTACCATTTCCTTTATCATCCGGAACTGTACAAAGCGGGTTCTCAACGTAAACCATACGGTGCATCCCAATTTAGTAAAAAACTCACATAAAAAAAGTGCTATCCTCTGTCGTTATTCAAGGCTACCTCTGTCGTTAACAGAGATAGATACCTTGCAAGTTGATGATAACAACGTAGTATGCACTCGCATGCTGCAATTTGTACCATGGACAAATCTGGAAAACCTGACGGAATCTCCTTGCCTATTTCAGCCTGAAGTGAAATTTGTGTCCTTCAAACACCGGTTCCACTATGTCGTAACGAACAAACTTTGCCAGCAGATGTTCGGCGGCGCGTCGGGAAAGATGCGCCAGGCGGCAGTAACGGTTCAGTGAAAGGCGGTCGTTTTCTTCCAGCAGATTGAGCAACAGTTGTTCCCGTTCGGTATATTCTATCAGTTCTCCTTTCGGACTTCCGCTTTGCTGCCAGACGCGCAGATGGACGGGAGTAGCCAGGATGTTTTCATCCTTGATGCGGAGATAAGCCAAGTATTTTCCTGTTTCGTCCTTGGCATATACCGGCTTCCGGTCACTTTCCTCGATTTGTACCACCAGCACACTGCGGCCTTCCACCAGATAGGTCTGCATGGTGTAGCTCACTTCGGGGCTGCAATAAAGTCCGGCAGCCGCTTCTATCATATGTTGTTCTTCGTCCGAACGGACACCGGCAATTTTCCCGTTATCTTTCACTCCGATGAGCAGTTTTCCACCGTCTGTATTGGCAAAGGCTGAAAGGGTTTTGGCTATCTTGCGGGCGTCGGATATTTCGAACTTGAAATCCTGCTGTTGATGCTCTCCTTCGGCTATGAGAGCGTGTATATATTCGGTGTCAGTAAGCGTTTTCATGCTTGCAAAAGTAGATAAAAAACGCGTAAGAGCCCCTTTTTGCGGCGATTTTACCGAATATTTCAAAAAAAATATCGTTTTTCTGCATTTATTTCAAGAAAGAATGTATTTTTGCCAGACATTATTAACGAAGTAATTTGAAAAGGATTATGAAAGAATTAGTTGAAAAAGTAGCTGCATTGTATGCAGACTTCTCAAAAGATGCAAATGCTCAGTTGGAAAACGGTAACAAGGCAGCAGGAACTCGCGCTCGTAAGGCTTCTTTGGAAATCGAAAAAGCTATGAAGGAATTCCGCAAAGCATCTTTGGAAGCTTCTAAGAAGTAAGAAAAAAAGCATATTTGATGCTGCGAAAGACTGCCACTGCTGGCGGTCTTTTTTGTTTTTGAAAAGTATTATTGCTACTTTTGACGCAGGTATTATGAATGAAAACGTTCTCAATAAATTGAAGATACTGGCAGAGTCGGCAAAGTATGACGTCTCTTGTTCCTCCAGTGGTACGGTGCGCTCCGGCAAGGCGGGTATGCTAGGGAACACTGTGGGTGGTTGGGGTATCTGTCACAGCTTTGCCGAGGACGGCCGTTGCATTTCCCTGCTTAAAGTGATGCTTACCAATTATTGCATCTACGACTGCGCCTACTGCATCAACCGCCGCAGCAACGACCTGCCGCGTGCCACGCTGTCGGTGACCGAGCTTGTGAACTTCACCATGGAGTTTTATCGCCGCAACTACATCGAAGGGCTTTTCCTGAGCAGTGGGGTGGTGCGCAATCCCGATTACACGATGGAGCGTCTGGTGCGTGTCGCCAAGGACCTCCGTACTATCCATCGTTTCAACGGATATATCCATCTGAAAAGCATTCCCGGCGCCAGCCGCGAACTGGTGAACGAGGCGGGGCTTTATGCCGACCGTCTCAGCGTCAATGTAGAAATACCGAAAGAGGAGAATCTGAAACTGCTTGCGCCGGAGAAAGACCATAAGAGTGTATATGCGCCGATGCGCTACATCCAGCAAGGGGTGCTGGAAAGTTCGGAAGAACGCAAGAAACACCGCCACGCTCCCCGTTTCGCTCCTGCCGGACAAAGCACACAGATGATAGTAGGCGCTACCGCCGAGACGGACAAGGATATTCTGTATCTTTCGTCAGCTCTCTACAAGGGGCCTACGATGCGGCGTGTCTACTATTCGGGCTATATTTCCGTCAATACTTACGATAAGCGCCTGCCGGCATTGAAACAGCCCCCTTTGGTGCGCGAAAACCGCCTTTACCAAGCTGACTGGCTGATGCGCTTCTATCAGTTCAAGGTGGAGGAAATAGTGGATGATGCCTATCCTGACCTTGATTTGGAGGTTGACCCCAAGCTGTCCTGGGCTTTGCGCCATCCCGAGCAGTTTCCGATTGATGTGAACAAGGCGGATTATGAGATGTTGCTCCGCGTGCCGGGCATCGGCGTGAAGTCTGCACGGCTGATAGTGGCTTCCCGGCGTTTCTCCAAGATAGGTTTCTACCAATTGAAGAAGATAGGGGTGGTGATGAAGAAGGCACAGTATTTCATTACCTGCTGTGAGTTGCCTATGCACACGGTCAACGAACTGACCCCACAGGGGGTACGCAGTCTGCTGCTGCCCAAGCCTGACCGTAAGAAGGTGGATGAGAGACAGTTGGTACTTAATTTTGAGGAATGAATATTTTTCTGTATGACCATACGTTTGAGGGATTGCTGACTTCCGTGTTCGAAGCCTATTCCCGCCGTACCTTTCCCGATGCGCTGCTTCAGGAAGGAGAGCCGCTTCCTTTGTTCTACGACGGGCTGTTTACCGTGGTGACCGATGAGGAGAAGGCTGGTCGTGTCTGGCGGGGATTGCAGAAGAAGCTGTCGTCTACGGCACTTGCTTGTCTGGCCCAGTGCTGGCTGGCCGAGGAGCCGGAAACTCCCATGCTCCTTTTCCGCTATATTCGCAAGGCAATAGATGCTCCTCGTTCCATTGAAACAAACTTTGCCGACCTTGATGTGCTGGAGTTCTCCCGTATGTGGAAGCGGGTGGATTGGGAGCGTATACGCCTGCTTCAGTTTGTCCGTTTCCAGAAAGCTGCAGACGGTACTTTCTTTGCGGCTGTCGAGCCCGAGAAGAATGCCCTTCCCCTGGTGACGGAGCATTTCAAGGACCGTTTTTCCGACCAGCGTTGGCTGATTTATGACATCAAACGCGCCTATGGATACTATTACGACTTGAAGGAGGTGCGCCAAGTGACTTTTGGTGAGGACAGCCGCGAAGGGCATCTTGTCACCGGCATGCTCGACGAAAGTCTGATGGACAAAGACGAACGGCTTTTCCAATCTCTCTGGAAAACCTATTTTAAGGCAATCTGCATCAAGGAACGCCTCAATCCCCGGAAGCACAAGCAGGACATGCCCGTGCGCTATTGGAAATATCTGACGGAGAAACAAGTTTAATGAAGAATAAGGAATGAAGAATGAAGAAATTAGCCGCGCTGTGGTACCGAATGGTAATTCTTCATTCCTCATCCTTCATCCTTTTAGTTGATAACCCAGTGCTTGTCGTGGGGTACTGTTTTCTTGGGGTCGTAATGCATTCCGTCCTGCGTAGGTATCTTCAGTGTATAAGTACGTCCGCTTTTATTCATCAGCGAGGTGGCTCGCAGCCAGGGGTTGGCATCTTTCAGTTGGGCATAGGTGATGCCTTTCCCTTTGGCGAACTGTGCCAGGTTGGCAATGCCCGTTGTGACGGTCACTTCCGTGTAGGGGATGGGCGGATAAAGATGTTCCCGTTTCAACAGAAAACCGTACTGTTGCGGATTGCTGATGACGGCTTTGGCTGCCAGCAGGCGAAACATGTAGCGTGAAGTTTCTTCTACCAGCCATAAGTCGACAGCCTGGTCTACCATTTGCTTCTGTAGCTGTGTGGAGATGCGTCCTTGCCCGGCATTGTAGGCAGCGGCTACGCACAGCCAGTTCCCGTATTTCTGATAGGCATCTTTCAGGTACTTGCAGGCTGCTTTGGTCTCTTTCTCGATATGGTATCGTTCGTCGATGTTGCTGTTCACCTCCAGTCCGAATTCGCGTCCGGTGGCAGGCATGAACTGCCATAGGCCGGCGGCACCCGCAGGCGATTTGGCAAGCGGGTTCAGGTTGCTTTCTATCACAGCGAGGTACTTGAAGTCATCGGGAAGGCCGTTGGCTTTTAGTATAGGCTCTATGACGGGGAAGTAGCGGTTGGCACGCTTCACCATGAACATGGTGGTGGAGTGCATGTAGGTGAAGGACATCAGTTCGCGGTCCATACGTTCGCGGTGGTCGTAGCGAAGCAGGTCAATAGCTTGTCCGGCAAAAGTGATCTTGTCCGGTACGCTGGGGGAGGTTACGCAGTAGGGAACTTCGGATTTCACGGAATCGCGTTCGGGATTCAGCGTACTGCTGCCTGCGAGGAAGGGGAGGCTGGAACCAGCGCACAGTGCAATGGCAGCGGTAAGCACGATATATTTTGAGTTTTTCTTCATGTCTGTATGCCTATTTCTGTTTGGAGACGTGAAGATACGAAATCAATTCGTTATAGGCAACCTTTCCCATAGCCATCGTGGAATCATACGCCAAAAAAACACCACTACCCGGTAGCGTCCGTCAATGACAACTACCCGTCTCTTTTCTCTTAAAGCCTTGATTATGTGCTGTGCTACACGGTCTGCTTTCATCAGCATCGGGTATTTTCCGCTTTTCAGTAAATCGGTGGCAACAAATCCCGGACGGATGTCGGTGAAGTGTATATCAAGATGCTGCATCCGGGCAAGTTGTGCCAGCGCTTCGATATAGGTATTCTGGAAGCGTTTGGTGGCAGAGTAGGCCGGTGCAACGCCCAGTCCTTTGGTACCTGCAATGGAGCTGATGACGGCAATATGCCCGGAGCCTCTTGTCTTGAAATAGTTGAAGGCGGCAGTCACCATGCGGGTAAATCCCTCTACATTGGTACGTGCCGTGTTCAGTTCGATGTCCGGTTGTAAGTCCCGGTTTTGATGTCCCACGCCGGAACTGAGGAAAAACAAGTCCATGCCTCCCAGCTTTTCTATCAGGTTATGGAGGTGTAGGGGCGCGGTCTCTTCCGTAACGTCCAGTTGTTCCGTGACTATCCGGTCGGGTGCGGTGGCTTGCAGAGCATGCAATGCCTCTTTCCTTCTGCCGGCAATGCCTATATGCCAGCCTTGCTGTACAAGTATCCTGGCTACTTCTTGTCCGATGCCTGAAGTGGCACCGATGATGATGGCTTTCTGCATGATGATAGGGGATTATCCGATGACGGTTGCTACAATTCTTCTTCCTCCGCCCCGATTGCGGAACTCGCAGAGATAGATGCCTTGCCAGATACCCATGTTCAGACGCCCATTGGTGATGGGGATGGTGAGGCTGGTTCCGCTGAGGGTTGCCTTGGCATGGGCGGGCATATCGTCATCGCCTTCGCATGTATGTTGGTAATAAGGTTCTCGTTCTTTTACGAGGCGGTTGAAGATGGCTTCCATATCTGTCTGTACGTCAGGGTCTGCATTCTCGTTGATGGTGAGGCCTGCGCTTGTATGCTTGATGAACAGATGCAGGATTCCGGCAGGCGGAAGCGGCGGAAGGTTGCGTATAATCTCCTCTGTCACCAGGTGAAAGCCACGTCGGCGAGGGGTCAGGGTAAATTCTTTCTGTGTGGTCATAAATCATTGTTTTTTGTTTGTTGTTAGGAATGGCCTTGTCCGGCAGGGCAGTTCCACGGTGAATGTGCTTCCCACTCTCATTGTCGAATTTACGGTAATCACTCCGTTCATTTTCTCAACGATGGATTTGCAGATGGAGAGTCCTAATCCGGCACCTTGGGCAAAGGAGTCCACCTTTTCGAACCGTTCGAATATCATTCCCAGTTTGTCGGGGGGAATACCGCATCCAGTATCGGAAACACTGATTCTTATGCCGTCTGTGTCCGTTTCGTAGTACACTTCGATATGTCCCTGCACGGTGTTTTTTAGTGCATTCGATATGAAGTTGTTCAGTATCTGTTTGATGCGCATAGGGTCGTGCTCTATCTGGCCGGGGGCTGTCGGATGCCTGGCAAAGAGTTTCACTTTTGCCGGAACGTTCCGTTCGTACTCGGTAATACTTTCCTCGATGAGTTCTGCCGGATTGAACCATTCGGAATGGAGCTCTATATGTCCGGCCTCTATCTTGGAAAGGTCCAGAACGTCGTTGATTAGTTTGAGCAACAGTTGGTTGTTGTGGTTTATCAAAGAGATGTACTGTTCCCTTTCCTGCTCGTTTTCCACATAGTGCAGCAGGCTGGAGAAACCGATAATCGCATTTAGCGGCGTGCGGATTTCATGGCTCATATTGGCAAGGAAAGCGGATTTCAGCCGGTCTGCCTCTTCGGCCTTTTCCTTGGCTTGTATCAGCATTGCTTCCGTCTTCTTTAATTGGGTGATGTCATAATTGATGCAGATAATCTCTATGATGTTCTGTTCAGGCATGTAGCGTTCTACAATGATGTTGACGTGGGTCCACATGAAAGAACCGTCTTCTTTAAGAACACGTACTTCCCGGCTGAGCTTGTGTGCCAGTCCTCTCTTTACGTTCTGTAGGAAGTCAAGCATGATAGTACGGTCGTCTGGGTGGAGATGATTGTAGGTTCCGATGATTTCGGACAACGGTGTTTCTGTTTTCTCACCCAAGTTCTTGTACCAGCTGCGTTGGGCATAGCCTTGCTCATTAAGAAGGTCATAATTGGCATATCCCACTTTGGCATAGTCACCTATAAGCTCAAAGTGGCTCTCGAACTCTTGTATTTTGTTGTAAGCGACGGTCGTTTCCGTTTTGTCTGCGTTGATTAGCAGATAGTTGGTCAGGTTGTGATTATCGTCGTAAAGGCTTGTGACTTTGGTTACAAGGTCTATGGTGCCCGTCTTCTTCTGTGTCTTGTAGTAATTGCCTATTTTAGAGAAGTCATACCGGAAAGTGAAGTCTGCATTTTCATGTTTTCTTAACTTACTTTTCATCTCTTCCGGGAAAATCGGATTCTCGAAAATATTGATTCCAAGTAGATCTTCTTTCTGTTTGAGATGGAACATTTCCTGCTCTTTGTCATTCATATCTATCAATATTCCCTCTCGGTTATAGAGCTCAATTCCTACCGGAAGATATTTATAAATATTATGGAGGAGACGGTTACGCTCTTGTAAGGCTTGGGATGCCGATGACATGTCGGGACCGTCTTGTGTTTCGGCAATGCCGTAGATTTTGACATTATCGTTTTCGTCGGTTCTCTGTAGGCATACCTTGCTTCTTATCCACGTTGGACCCTCTACTGTGTTGAGCAGATATACAGTCTCTTGTGCCTGCCGGATATTGTTGAAGGAATGTGTGGTAGTATGCCGTTGTTCCTCTTTCAAAATACGTTTGTTGAAATCTTTAAAGCTGATGGTTCCATTCTCATCCAGTCCCAGCAACCGGGAGATATATCCGGAGCAAATGTAGCTTTCGGTCTTTAAATCAGCTTCCCACCATCCCATATTGGCATTGGTCATCATTGCTGACAGTAAGTCATAATCAAATTTAGAATTCATACCGGAATCTTTAATAGTGGTGTTTTTGTTCTGTCACAACAATTAAGATATTGACAAAGATACATTATTTCCAAATTAATATGTGATGAACGGAAATAAAAATAAGGGTTATATGTGTTTTGGGGAAATGGGAAAAAGGTACCCGAGTTTTTGTACTTGCCGGAATAAGACGTATATTTGTTGCAATTTTTACATCTTAACAAGAAAATGCCATGAAGCGTATTGGACTCTTTGTAATAGTTTTTTTCTGCATATCACTCTTACTCCATGCAAGCGGCCCGCGTGTCTTGTTTATCGGAGATTCTATCACGGACGGTAACTGGGGGAATGCCTGTGGGATGCCCAAACCGACTGCGGAGCGAAGTCTTTGGGATATGAACCATATTTATGGTAGCGGCTATATGTATTTGTGTGCAAGTCATTATCAAGGAGATTTCCCGGAAAAGGAATATGCTTTTTTTAATCGTGGCATCAGTGGAAACACTCTCAGGGATTTGGAGAAACGCTGGGAAGAGGATGTCATTGGAATGAAACCGGATGTGCTTTCCGTCTTGGTGGGGACAAACGATGTACATTACTATCTGCAGGGTGACAAAAAAGAGCCTTTTGATTTTGAAGGATGGGAGAAATGTTACCGTTCCTTGCTTGACCGTTCTTTGCAGGTCAATCCGGAATTGAAGATAGTGCTGGGCGCTCCTTTTGTTGCCAATGTCGGCAATATGCGCAAGAGTGGGGATTTTGCAGAACGTGACAGTCTGGTACGTCGCTGTGCCGCCATCGTAGAGAGGATAGCGAAAGACTATCAGACGGTATTTCTTCCTTATAATGCGATGTTCGATGAAATTCTCGGCACTGCTCCGGCTTCTCAAGGCACCTATTGGATTTGGGACGGTATCCACCCCACTCCTGCAGGGCATAAACGAATGGCTGATATGTGGATAAAGCGCGTGAATTTATAATTTATCAATAAAATAGAGAGTAATGGAAAAAGTGATTATCAACTCGTACGAGGATTTTGAAAAGCTGGTAGGCCAGCAAATCGGTGTTTCGGAATATGTAGAGCTTCCTCAGGAGCGTATCAATCTGTTTGCTGATGCGACATTGGACCATCAATGGATACATGTCGATACGGAACGTGCCAAAGTGGAAAGCCCTTTTAAGAGCACCATTGCACATGGGTATCTCACCTTGTCCATGTTGCCATATCTGTGGAATCAGATTATTGAAGTGAACAACCTGAAGATGATGATTAATTATGGTATGGACAAGATGAAGTTCGGTCAGGCGGTATTGTCCGGACAGAGCATCCGGCTGGTTGCCCATTTACAATCTCTGTCGAATCTGCGCGGCGTGGCAAAGGCGGAAATAAAGTTTGCCATCGAGATACAAGGTGAAAAGAAGAAGGCACTGGAAGGGGTAGCTATATTTTTGTATTATTTCAATTGATTATGCGTAAGATGGTATGCCCTCAATGCAAAGTGGGGGCATTTTTTGTGATGAATGGACAAGGTGAGCGCCTGCCGGTCTATATCTCTGACAAAGGCGAGATTGTGCCTAAAGACAGCACCTCTTCATTGGAAGGATACGACCTGGATACGGTTTATTGTTTGTGCTGTTCCTGGCGCGGGACTCCGAAGCGTTTGGTGAGATACTGATGGACATACTCCTGCCACAAATGGCAGAGTGCCGCTACGGGATGATATAACAGCATCCGTGGTCCGGCATACCGCATGACTTCACGCATCCGTTCTTTCATTTTGGGCTTGTAGCAGTGAATGCTGCATTGCCTGCAGGTGGATTTATTCTCACCGAAAGGACAGCGTGAAAGACGAGTGCGGGCATACCCCAGCAGTTCCTCGCATTGGGGACACAATTGCTTGTTACCTTCCTTTTTCCGGCAGTAGAGGCGGACCATCCGTTCTACTGTCCGTTTTTCCTGCTCGATACGGGACGGCATGTTTATTGTTTGGACTGCCAGCGTTTCAAGGTCGGGAAGAATTCTTTCATACCGGCAATGGCTTCCTCTTTAGTGAAATTCATTCCGGAATTCTTGTTGAATTCGTCGGTGAACTGTGCACAGTGTTCTATCATTTCGTCCATAGTGCAGTCTTGTGCAAAATTGCCGTGCTGGTAGCAATAGGTGCAATATTCCTCGTTGAGGCTACCGTCGGCATTGGTTCCGAGTACTTCTGCAGATGACAAGGGCATTCCGCAGCTTTGGCAAAGTTTAGCTTCCATAATGTGTGGAGTTAAGTGATATGCAAATATAGGATATTATTTTGGTTGAAGCGTCCTTTTCAGATAAATCATGTCTTTCAGTTGCTTGCCTCCTTCAAATATGGGGTGGTCGTAATTATCGATAAAGAAATCGGGTACCCGGTGTGAGTATGCAAATCCGCAGCTTTCATAGAAGGGGATGGTTAGCGGACTGTCTCCAGTGCCGACAAGCATAGTATGGCACCGGTCTTTATAATGTTCAAGAACGAATGCTATCAGTTGTCTTCCATATCCCTGGCGCTGGTATTCCGGATAGACAGCTATGCTCTTTATTTCGTAGATTCCTTTATCCTCGCAGGTGATTACACAAGACGCTTTGACTGTATCATTATCGGATAGGATGAACATCTCTCCCCGTTCCAGATAACGGTCAATCATGGACTCTTGTTCGTCGGCAAGCAGCAGCAGGTCAAGATATTGCTTTTTGTTGCCGGATATGGGATGTATTCTTATCATATTTCTGAATTTCTGGTGTGAAGTTAGTCATTTTCTATTGAATTACAATGGATATCTCTTTTTAACTGTTGAATGGTTGAGAGTTGCCGGTGAACAAAATCTGCCATACGCCGTTCTTCTCATAATATGATAATCTGATGAAGTTATGAGTAAGTTGAAATTCTCTTTTCTGGTTTTGATGCTGATGGTATCAGTCTCGGCTTCTGCCGATTGGGCACCTGCTGATGTACAAGCTGCACTGAAGAAAATGTATCCTACGGCAGATGATGTTGCCTGGTCGCATGATGAATCTTATTATGTGGCAGATTTCCTGATGAACGGTTTTGATACGAAAGTCTGGTTTGACGGGCAGGCGCAATGGGTAATGCAACAGACGGACTGGGAGACAATGGACGAAGTGCCCCCTGCCGTTTACAATGCTTTTGCCGCCAGTGAATATTCCGGAGGGATGGTGCAGAATGTCACTTGGGTACAGTTTCCCAAATGGCAGTCCATCGTGGCGGTAGAGGTAGGGATGGCAAATCTCCAGACGAAATATCAGATATTGTTTACCCCGACGGGCGAAATCATCCGTGCCCGTAATGTCACCTATACATACAATCCGCTCGGCGCAGCCACTTTCTTGTAACGTCTGTTCGCATACCTGCTGAATTTATCATATCTTTGCCTTCCCAAACCAGACTTTTATGGACAAAGACACTTTTCAGCAGGAGGTTTATAATGTAGTGGCCGCAATCCCTCCGGGGCGGGTGGTGACGTACGGACAGATAGCCTATCTTGTCGGAAGACCTCAATGTTCGCGCATGGTGGGACATGCTATGCACGATGTGCCCGACGGCATGTGTTTGCCCTGCCATCGGGTAGTGAACAGCCAGGGCAGGCTGGCACCGTGCTGGGCGGAACAGCGGGCTTTGCTGGAGGCAGAGGGCGTGACGTTCAGAAAGAATGGGTGTGTGGACATGAAAAAATGCCAGTGGGAATTCATGAAAGAGCAAATACAATAAGATTATGAAATTTATAGGTGCACATGTATCGGCCAGTGGGGGAGTGGAAGCGGCTCCCGTCAATGCCAGTGAGATAGGGGCAAATGCTTTTGCCTTGTTTACCAAGAACCAGCGTCAGTGGGTGGCAAGGCCGCTGACGGAGGAGAGTATCAGGGTGTTTAAGGAAAATTGCGGGAAGCTTGGCTTCGATTCCCGCTATATCCTGCCTCACGACAGTTATCTGATAAATTTAGGGCATCCCGAAGAAGAAGGGTTACAGAAAAGCCGTGCCGCTTTTCTGGATGAGATGCAGCGCTGCGAACAATTAGGGCTGAAGTTACTGAATTTTCATCCGGGCAGCCATCTGAATAAGATTTCCGTGGAAGAGTGTCTGGACAAGGTCGCTGAATCCATTAATCTTATATTGGGCAAGACGCACGATGTGGTGGCTGTCATAGAGAACACAGCCGGGCAGGGTAGCAATGTGGGAAACGAGTTCTGGCAGCTGGGACATATCATTGACCGGGTGGATGACAAGTCTCGCGTTGGAGTTTGCCTTGATACCTGCCACACGTATACAGCAGGCTATGATATAGTGAATGAGTATGACAAGGTGTTTGAGGAGTTTGACACAGCGGTAGGTTTCGGCTATCTGCGCGGTATACACCTGAATGACTCCAAGAAAGCACTCGGCTCCAGAGTAGACCGTCACGACAGCATCGGCAAGGGGCTGATAGGTATGGATTTCTTCCGGCGCTTTATGCAAGATGTGCGTTTTGACGGTATACCTATTATTTTGGAGACGCCCGATGAATCGCTTTGGGCAGAGGAGATAAAACTGTTGAGAAGCTTTGTCTCCTCTGATTGAGAGACTATGCCCTGAATACACATTCTATACGGTTGCCGTCCGGGTCGAGGACGACACTTTCAAAATATCCGTCGCCGGAGGTACGGGGCTCTCCTGCGATGGTATATCCCGCTGTGCGTAGCCGTTCTGTCTGTCGGAGGACAGCTTTCTGGCTGTCGAAGGCAAAGGCAAAGTGGGTCAGTCCCAGTCTGTTTTCCTCAATAGGGGTATTCTGTATGTCTGTACGGCTCATCAGTTCCAAATCCGTTCCTTCATCGAAGTGAAGGAAATAAGATTCGAATCCTTTTTGGGGGTTGATGTACTTTTCATTGCTGCTCCCGTTGAAGTAACAGGTGTAGAACTCTTTCATCTCTTCCAGTCGGAAGGTCCAGATGGCGATATGATGTATTCTCATGAGTCTGATTATTATGGTTTATAGGATCATCATTTATTGTATTACTTTGCTGATTATAAATCAGCAGACGGTCAGAATTCGGCTTCTTTGGTAATCTTTAGGGTTTCTCCCGTGATAGGATGGGTAAATTCCAAATACTCGGCATGCAGATAAAGCCGTTCTGCTTTCTTCCCGTAAAGTTCATCACCGATGATGGGGCAGTGCAAGCCAAGCGGGTGTGCTGCATGTATACGTAGCTGATGGGTTCTTCCCGTGCGCGGATAGAAAGCGATACGGGTCCGCTTTCCGTCCAGACGTTCCAGAACTTGATAATCGGTGATGGCGGGCTTCCCGTGTTCGGTGTGTACCATTTGCCGTGGGCGGTCAAGTGGATTCAGGCAAAGCGGGAGGTCGACCGTACCTTTGTCCTCTGGGACGATACCTTCGAGCAGTGCGACATAACGTTTCCTGACCAGGCGGTTCTTGAATTGGGCTTGAAGGTTCTGGTGTACGCGCTTGCTCTTGGCAATGAGCATTAAACCGGAAGTGCCCATGTCGAGACGATGTACCGTCAGGGGACCGTCAGCTTCGGGATATTGCCTGCGCATCAGGCTATAGACGGAGACTGCATCTTCCTTGCCGGGAACAGACAGCATTCCTGCTGGTTTGTTGATGACCGAAAGCCATGGGTCCTCATAAACAATCTCCAAATTTTGGGAGGGTACCTGCATTCTTTTCAACATGGGGTTTTCCTCTACTTGTAGACCTTGCAGCATGTGTTGCAGTATAGGTTCGCACTTTCCTTTGCAAGCCGGATAATAGTGGCCGTGATGGCGTATCTCTGTCTTGGGGGAATCACCCCACCAGAACTCGGCCATGGCAATAGGTTTCCATCCGTGCAGATAAGCTTGTTGCAGCAGTTTGGGGGCTGCGCATTCACCCGCACCGGCAGGAGGTGTCTTGTGCACGGTCTGCCCGAATATCTCACAGAGATTCTTGACTTCTCCCCGGTAGTTCAGCATCCCGAACTGTTCGAATAGCTTTTGCTGCAATGCTGCAGAGCGGGTTTTACGTTCAGACTTCAATGCTGAAATCCGTCTTTCCCAGTCTTCTGTCTGCGTTTGTAGTGTGGTAATCCTTGCTTTCCATGAACGTTCCAGACGTTTATATTCCGCCTTTTGGAACTGGCTTTCCCGTATCAGTTCGGCTTCTTCCTGCGCATTGAGTTCTTTTTCTTTTCTGCGCTGTTCTCTGGCTGTTTTGGCTTCTTTCAACTGTGCTTTGGCTGTTGCCAGTATGTCTTCTGCCAACCGGATGGTTCGGGCAAACTCTGCTGATAAGGCAGCATATGCTTTGTCATTTTCCAGTTGCCGGATGTTGCGGTTGATGGAAGATATGTTCTCTTCTTCTATCTTGAAAAAGCCTTGTGGCTGTAGCAAGTCATATACGGGAGGAACAAAAAAGGGGTGTAGGTTCTTTCCGGCCAATATGCCTGAGAATGCGGCTAAATATCCGGTTTCTTCATGCTCGGTCTGTACAATCAGCACCCCGAACATTTTGCCTTGGCGCAGTTCGTCCTTCCATGCAGTTTGTCGGGTAAGATAGCTTTGTACTTCTTTGGCTGCCAATATACATAATGGGTGCGGAGTATAGCAGAAAGGATAGGTGAACCTTTCCGGAAGCGGAATGTCGGTTATGGAAGTAGTAAAACGGTGCAACATGATGTTGCAAAGATACTACTTTTCTCTTATAACGGCCGTTTGTACTGTAAATCTTTCTTTCGTTATTATTTTTAGAAGCGGTAGTCTTGTTCGATGTATGTCATATATTCGTCGTAACTGATGTGCCTGCCTCCCATTGTCTTGAGGTGAGGAGTTTCGAACTGGCAATCTATCATGACGCCTCCATGTTCCCTGAAGAATTGAGCAAGATGGATGAGGGCCAGCTTCGAGGCGCTGGGAACGAGTGAGAACATACTCTCTCCAAAGAAGCAACGTCCCAGGGTCATTCCGTACAGCCCACCGACCAATTGCTCTTCTTCCCACACTTCCACGCTGGCGGCGAAGCCTTGTTCGTGCAGGTGCGTATAGGCTTCCATCATCTTCCTTCCGAGCCAGGCCCCTTCTTGTTCCATCCGCAATTCTCCGCAGGTTTGTATGACGTCTTCGAAAGCCTCGTTAAAGGTGATCTCGTACTTTCCTTTGTTGATGAGCGTACGCATGGAGTGGGAGATATGGATTTCGTCTGGAAAGATGACAAAGCGGTCCATCGGGCACCACCATTGTATCAATTCTTCTCGAAATGCGTACCAGGGGAATATACCGTTGGAGTACGCCAGGATGAGGCGGTCGATAGAGAGGTCACCGCCCACGGCGAGCAACCCGTCGGGATCACCGTAGTGAGGATCGGGGAAAGCAAGTTTATCCGTCAGTTGAAAGACCATATCGTTATTCGGTTGTGGGTTGTAGTTTCAATGCTCCGTTTTCCACTTGTACGGATACTTTTCCTCCCGCCTTCAGTGTGCCGAACAGAATTTCTCGCATCAATAGAGGCTTCAAGTGCGAGGCTATCACGCGGTCCATCTTCCGGGCGCCGTATTCGGGGATAAAGCCCCGTTGGAGCAGCCATTCGTGTGCTTCCTGGCTCAATTCCATTTCCACCTGACGGGAGGACAGTTTGCTGCCCAGTTCTCCGAGTTTCTTGTCAAGGATAAGTGATGCCATCGGGCGGTCCATGTCATGGAAGACCACCGTGGCAGAGAGGCGGTTGATGAATTCGGGCTTAAAGGTTTTCTTGACTTGTTTCAGCATGGCTTCTCCGGCGGTGACCTGACTGTTGAAGCCGATGGACGCTTGGCGGGCATATTGTGCTCCGGCATTGGAGGTCATGATGAGGACCACGTGGCGGCAGTCGGCTTTCCGCCCTTTGTTATCGGTCAGTACGGCATAGTCCATTACTTGCAGCAGGATGTTGAATACGTCGGGATGCGCTTTTTCTATTTCGTCGAGCAGCAACACGCAGTTTGGGGTCTTGCGTATGGCGTCGGTCAGCAGGCCGCCGTCCTCGTAACCCACGTAGCCGGCAGGCGAGCCAATCAGTTTGGCTACGGTATGCTTTTCGGTATATTCACTCATGTCGAAACGTTGCAGGGCGATGCCCAGCTCGGCGGCGAGCACTTTGGCAACCTCGGTCTTTCCTACTCCGGTGGGGCCTACAAAGAGCAGGCTTGCCATCGGTTTGTTTTCGTCCAGCAGCCCGGCTTTGGACATTTGCACAGCTTCCACCACCTGACGGACGGCTTCTTCCTGCCCGTAGATGCGGGAGCTGATGCGTTCGTGCAGGCTTTCCAAGGCGGTGGTGTCCTCCTCTTTCATGGCGAGGGCATTGACTTTGCAGGTACGTGCCAGTATGTCGGTTATCAGTGCCTTGTCCACGGTCTGTTCTCCGGAGTCTGCGGGATGTATTTCCCGGTAAGCTCCTGCTTCGTCCACCAGGTCGATGGCTTTGTCGGGCAGGAAACGGTCGCTGATGTAGCGGGCGCTTGCCTTTACGGCGTAGGGGATGACGTCGGGCTCGTAGGTGACGCCGTGGTAGGTTTCGTATTTCTCTTTCAGGCCTTCTACGATATGTATGGCTTCTTCAATGCTCGGTTCCAGTATGTCTATCTGCTGGAAGCGGCGTACCAGTCCCTTGCTGCGTGCGAAGTAGCGGTTGTACTCGTCGTAGGTGGTGGAACCGATGAAACGTATTGCCCCGGTTTCCAGATAGGGTTTCAGCATGTTGGAGGCATCCATGGAGCCTTCACCCGTGCGTCCGGCGCCTATCAGGTTGTGTATCTCGTCGATGTAGACGATGGCATTTCCCTCACGACCGATGCCTTCCATGATACTTTTCAGCCGCTTCTCGAAATCGCCGCGATATTGTGTGCCTGCCAGTAGACTGCCCAAGTCCAGCTCATAAATGCGGAAGCCGGCAAGCCGTTCGGGGACGTTGCCCGCTTCGATACGGGCGGCAAGCCCATAGGCAAGGGCTGTTTTGCCTACACCGGGTTCGCCCACATGCAACGGGTTGTTCTTTTCTTTGCGGCAGAGCACTTGTATGGTTCGCTCCAACTCCATCTCCCTGCCGATAAGCGGGTTGTGGCCTGCCAGATGGTCGTTGAGGCAGGTCACGTAGTTACGCCACGGTTCTGTTTTCTCTTGTTCATCGGGAGATGGCGTACCGCCTGCTTCTTCTGCCAGCTCCGCTTCTTCGTAGTGGGTGATGAGCAGGCTGAGGAATTCGGGCAGGTCGCCGCCGACTGCTTCCTTCAGGAAATGGCATGCCCAGGAATCTTCCAGTTGCAGCAAGCCTTGTATCAGATGAGGAACATCCAGCTCTTCGGCGCTGGAATACTCTGTCACCGTATAGGCATGTTGCAGGAGTGAGCTGAGCTGGACGGAAAGTCCCAACTCGTATTCCACATTGTCGGGGACAGTGTCCACTTCTTCCGTCAGATAGTTTTCCAGCGAGATGCTGAGCTCCACATAATTGTAGAAGGTATCTTGCAGGGTGTGGATAAAGGGTTCCTGCTCTATAATGGCGCTCAGCAGATGTTCGGGCATGATGAACTCGTGCCGGTAAGACTCGGCCTTTCTTTGTGCGGAAGCGAATGCTTGGTTTACGAATATCGTATTTTTTATATCCATATTGTTTCTTTCTTCTTATTCTTCTTCCTCCGGGGTGACGGTGAGCCGGAGGGGGAAACCTTCATTGCGTGCCATGCGGGTGGCTTTCTGTACTTTGGAGTGGGCGATGTCGTATGAGTAGATGCCCACTACCGCGGAGTTGCTCTTGTGCACCTGCAGCATCAGTGTTTCCGCTTCTGCCGATGATTTGTAAAAGACGGTGGTGAGTACTTTTACCACAAACTCCATGGTGGTGAAGTCATCATTGTAGATGGTGACTTTGAAGCGTCGGGGTTCCCGTAATTCTATGCGTTCTTTTTCTTTGAAAGAAGATTGCTGTTGTTCCATTTCTTTTTAAAAACTACTGTTAAGACATTGTTCTACCGTTGTGTGGGCAACGAAAACTCCTGCCAGTCATATTCGTCCCCATACTCGTCGGCTATGGCTATGCGTATGGTGACGTTACCCGTCTTTATCCGTTCTCCGGCACTGATGTTGGCGGTGTATTTCACACCGTTGTGCGGAGTTATTTGCTCTATCATGACCGACGGTGATATGTAAATGCGCTTCATGCCCGTGGTTTCCGCCACCACCGGCACTACGTTGTAGGCTGTTTTGTTTCCTTCGTTCATGATTTCAAAAATCACTTTACAGTTTTCGCCCGAATTGATGACGTGGTTGCGGCTGTCGTCAATGAAACGTATATTCCGTATCCTCAAGTGGTCGATGGCCGATGCTTGCGGCTGTCTTCCGGATTGCGGGGGATAGGGCTGTGTCCTTTCTATCCGGTAGCTGTACTCCTCCTGCTTTTTGGGGGCTGTGGCTGCATTGGCAATGGCAGCTCCCGCAATGGTTCCTATGATGGTGCCGATGGCGGAACCCCGGTATCCTCCTCGCCAGCCTCCGTTACTGTCACCTATCAGCCCGCCGATGGCACCGCCTACATTACTTCCGATGGCAGCTCCTGCGAGCACTGCGTTAGGGTCGCCTGCAGCCATCTGGCTTGTGCCGCATCCGCTGAGGATGATGGTTGCTGCCAGGATTCCTATAAAAGACTTTTTCATGTTCATATCCTATAATTATTATGTTGGGCAGATTGTTTTATAAAAGGGCTATTCCCGATAAATCATCTTTTTGGTCATGCCTCCGTCAATGGTGATGTTTTCGCCATTGATGAAGTCGTTTTCGTCTTGACATAGGAATAGGCACATACGGGCAATATCTTCCGGTTTGCCAACCCGTCCGGAGGGATGTTGTGAATGGTCTTCTGCCCGTAATTGTTCATAATCGTGTGTCTGAATCCAGCCCGGAGAGATGGAGTTGACCGTGATGTGCCACTCTGCAAGCGATAAAGCCAACGCATGCGTCAATGAATAGATACCTCCTTTGGAAGCTGCATATCCTTCACTGCCCGGTTCACTCATCAGATAGCGGGTAGAACAGAGATTAATGATTCTTCCGTAGGTATTCGTGCTGTTTTGACTTTTGCGGTGTACTGCCAACGCATGTGAAGTAATGAATACCGGACGTAAATTCACAGACAATATTTTATCGAACGTCTCCACACTCGTTTCTGTGATGGGAGAGAATTCACTGATGCCGGCATTGTTTATAATGATGTCAATATCCCCCCATTCCTTGAAAATATTTTGCAGGCAAAGTTCCAATGCTTCTTTGCTGTTTAGGTCGACGGGGTGAAATTGTGCTCCGGTGGCTTGGGCGGTTTGTTGTCCTTCCAGTTCATTCTTGTCACAAAAGGCTACTTGGTAATTAAGCTTGCAGAAGGCTTCTACAATGGCTTTGCCAATCCCCCCGGCACCTCCGGTCACGAAAACTTTCTTTCCGCCTTTTTTGAGGGGAAGTGTCGGCTTATGTAGCGTTTGTACCTTGCCGGATTTTTTCGCTTTCTCCCAAGCTGCTTTGCGTGCCTGGTATTGCTCGTACTGATTTTCAAGATAATTATCGGCCATATATGTTTCCGGTTTTATTGTTTAACTACGGCGTGTGTCACTTCGTACCCGATGACTACTGCCAGTCCGTTCTGTTTTAGGTATTGTCCGATGGCGGGTACGTAACCGCATCCGTTCAATATGAGCAGGGAGGTGGTCAGTATAGCAATCTGTTTCTTCATGTCATTTTGACTTTATTTGGTTTAATGTTACAAAGGTAGAGAAAGTATTGAAAAGGCTATAGGGGTAGCATTATGTTTTCTTTCCTTTTGTCATATTATTTTTTTCAATGTGGTGATTCACCTCTCCATTAATGAGAGTTATATGATGGCTTTTACTGATTTTTCCTACTTTTTGTTTGTGGCTTTTCCCACTTTTACGAAATAAGTTACATATTTCTGTAATTAGAGCTGTCAAAATGGCTATAATGATGGGAACTAACCACTCTTTATTATTTTGTATGAATTCTACTGGATTGCTCATATTTGTATGTATTTATTAAAGTTAGATATGGATAACGGTGATGAATGAGTGAGTTTCCCTATGATTTTTGTTCCAATATATAATCCTAAGATACTTAAACTTAATCTTGTTAATGTAGAACTATTTAGTAGATTGAATACTTGCTCCCAGTTCTTATTTAAATTACAAAAATAGTTTCTGACTTCTGTGGCTGTAAACGGTGGCATTTCCTTTTTAAACTCTTCAATCAAAGGAATAAGATATTCTTGTTCTCTAACTTTTAATTTTTTATAGAAAAGATCACTGTTTACCTCTGTAAAAGAAAGTGTGTCTTCTTCGTGAGACGTACAAAACATACAACTTCCCATATCGTTTACTGCATTCATAATTTCGGGATGAATTGATTTGAAGTCCTCTAAAAAACGTCTGTCTATTTTTTGCCTGAAGAATAAATCATATTGTTTCAGTAAATGATTCTCAAAAGTATCTATCGGATAAAAACCAGAAATATTCATGGTAGCATTTCTTTGAATTATATACTCGATATCAATGGTCTTAATATTGTAAGCTATGTCAACAATGGGGGAGAGTTGTTTGAAAAACAGTTCCAGCATAAATGAAATAGAAGGATTGACCATCTGCTGTCTAAGCATCATGAAGGTAATCAAAGCAGATGTTGATGCATTTAGGTTAGGTATAAGTTTTATCGCTTCGTTTAATATGGCTTTTTCTGTTGATATGTTTTGAAAATTTAGTCTGTCAATTAAAACGTCTATAATAAACTCTTTTGCTCTTTTATCTTCTGTGGAAATATATTCAATTAGGGTATCATGTAAAAAGGCTTGCATAGATAAAGACTGGAACCTTTCAGTCAGGTGTTTTTGTTGTTCTTTTGCTAGCTTTTCAAGAATACTTTTTATACACTCTTCAATTTCTTGTTTAGCTTGTTCTATGGCTGTGGTAGTGTATTTATCAAAGTCTGTCCGTAGGATTTCGAGGCAAGAGGTCTGGAGGTCTTTAGAGATTTGCCCATCAATTGTTAGATTTCCATTGATAATAACTACATTATTAGAGTTCTCAATCTTTCCAATGTACTGTATTTTATTGTTGTCTAACATATTCAGTTGTTTTTGATTTTTTTTACTCTATTGAGTCATGTGGTATATTCACATGCTTCACCAATAGACTTATCTTTTCTCCGAATAAGTTCACTATATTGATACAAGATAACCTTCATCTCTCTTCCTTCTTTTTTCCTTGAATTCTCTTTACTTGTTCCTCTATTTCCTCAATCGAAGGCAGTTGACTTTTAATATCTTCGGGAATCAGCTTAGACAGCTCATACTCTGATATGCCGATAGGCTGATTTGTTGATTCCAGTGCATATTGCGCCATTACTTGGTTTTTTGTCTTGCAGATAAGCAAGCCGATGGTGGGGTTATCGCCAGGTTTACATTTTAGATGGTTTACGGCACTGATATAAGTACCGAGTTGACCTATAAATTCAGGTTTGAACTTCTGCACTTTTAGCTCGATTACGCAATAACAACGCAGTTCCAAGTGGTAGAAAAGCAAGTCGGGATAGATTGTTTCATCGCCTACTTCCAAAGGCATTTGACGTCCTACGAATGCAAATCCTTTACCCATTTCTTATGCCAACAAATTTATTATGCAAAGTGACTTAAACTAAATCACAGCTAC
>NZ_QTMC01000053.1:0-529 GCF_003602965.1 Bacteroides sp. AF25-5LB | reverse complement strand
CGCCTTTTTGTAGCATCCGATGAAATACGCGTCATAGTCCGTTATGTCCTTTCCGGGAACCAGCACCTGCCTTCTTACGAAAAGGTAGGTGTCATGGAAATTGTCCTCGTCCAGCATTCCGTACCGGCGTAACGTCCCTCTCAACCAGTCATAGGATTTTGTGAACCACTCGTTGAACAGTCTTTCCTTTTCTGCGCTCTTGTCTGCCATAGCCTTATATTTTTTTGAGTTATACATGGCCTACACGGGTAGGCATTCTTATTTCTTGTGCTTCATCCAGTTTGTTTTTCGGCGGTCTCCGGCAAGGCTTGCCGTGAAAAAATACGCTCACGCGAAGCGTGAGGAAGATTTTTTCACGAGCAACCAGCCCGCAGGGCCGCCTTGCGGGACCGGCCTGAAAAACAACTATTTTTGCCGCAAGAAATGAGGATGACGGATTACTTCCTTCTATCTATTGTCTGTCCTATGAGAATTTAAAATTCCATGCAGCTTTTCTGTCTTCGGTATGTTTGGAGAAATATTCAAGGAT
>NZ_QTMC01000052.1:0-591 GCF_003602965.1 Bacteroides sp. AF25-5LB | reverse complement strand
GATGAACAAGAATTTCATGTACGGCATAGGAGCCGTAAAGTATAAGGATTTCACAATCGGGTATATTGAAAAGAACTCGTTTGACCTGGGCGGCAAGAAACCCGAGGCCGCGAAGATCGAGGCCGAACAGGTGCAGGGTGCCCCGGTGCTGGTCATCCCACAGAGTAACGGCGGCATCGCCCCGACGTTCAATGTGATCCAGATGAACTATTCGAACCTGCACAAACTGCTTGGCGGCAGCCTGCATTATAAGAAAGAAGATTTGGAAAAGAAAACTCCGATCGGTTGGACAGCCCCGTCGGAGGTGCTTGTCATGCAGGGACCATGGGAACTCTCCCTCGTGTCCGGACAGAGCGTACTGATTCCCAACGCCACGCTGCTTTCCAATCCTGCAGGCAAGCTGACCCTTACAGAAACCTCCAAGATAGAGGTTACGCTCGAAGTGGCGATGCCGGAGGACGGTTCGCAGCCTTACGGCGTGTTCGATACGGAAGCAATACCGGACGAGTGGGGGCAGTACAAGCTGCCGCCGGCGGAAGCCGCGGCTGCAGCATCGCTCCAAAGTGAGGAGGGCTAACGTATGGCTGACCG
>NZ_QTMC01000051.1:306-612 GCF_003602965.1 Bacteroides sp. AF25-5LB | reverse complement strand
TTTACAAAGAAACTCTATTCCACATACCTCTCATACCTGCCTGAAGAACGGTTCAGCTATCCCCTGAAGACGAATGTGGACGACCGCGGCAGTTTTACAGAGATTATCCGTACTTCCGACCGCGGGCAGTTCTCGGTGAACATCTCCAAGCCGGGCGTTACGAAAGGCCAGCACTGGCACCATACCAAGAACGAGAAGTTTGTGGTGGTGAGCGGCCACGGTCTGATACAGCTCCGCAAGATAGGTACGGAGGAGGTTGTCAGCTTCGAGGTAAGCGGCGGGAGGATGGAGGTCGTGGAGATGATT
>NZ_QTMC01000051.1:0-296 GCF_003602965.1 Bacteroides sp. AF25-5LB | reverse complement strand
TCGTGGAGATGATTCCCGGCTATACGCACAATATCGTCAACCTTTCGGAAACGGAAGACCTGGTGACCTTCATGTGGTGCAACGAGTGTTTCGACCCGGCACGTCCGGACACTTATTTTGAAAAAGTCTGAAACGAGTTAAAGAATATAGGAACAGATGGATATAAAATTGGATTATTCGCAAGTCAGGTTTCAGGAGAACGGCAGACTGAAACTTCTGATTATAGTGGGCACCCGTCCGGAAATCATCCGCCTGGCGGCTGTCATCAACAAATGCCGCAGTTATTTTGACTGTCT
>NZ_QTMC01000050.1:352-620 GCF_003602965.1 Bacteroides sp. AF25-5LB | reverse complement strand
TGAACGACCCTTCGGTGGTGATGCATCTGGTTTACATAGACGATGTGGTGGACGAGCTTATCTCTGCCCTGAGCGGCATGGAACACCGCAACGGGGATTATTGCGAAGTGCCCGTGGTACATACCATTACCTTGGGCGGCATTGTGGAACTGATAAGGTCTTTCAGGCAAATGCCCGGTACCTTGTCCGTCCCGGATTTGAGCGATGCCTTTACAAAGAAACTCTATTCCACATACCTCTCATACCTGCCTGAAGAACGGTTCAGCTA
>NZ_QTMC01000050.1:0-342 GCF_003602965.1 Bacteroides sp. AF25-5LB | reverse complement strand
AGAACGGTTCAGCTATCCCCTGAAGACGAATGTGGACGACCGCGGCAGTTTTACAGAGATTATCCGTACTTCCGACCGCGGGCAGTTCTCGGTGAACATCTCCAAGCCGGGCGTTACGAAAGGCCAGCACTGGCACCATACCAAGAACGAGAAGTTTGTGGTGGTGAGCGGCCACGGTCTGATACAGCTCCGCAAGATAGGTACGGAGGAGGTTGTCAGCTTCGAGGTAAGCGGCGGGAGGATGGAGGTCGTGGAGATGATTCCCGGCTATACGCACAACATTGTCAACCTTTCGGAAACGGAAGACCTGGTGACCTTCATGTGGTGCAACGAGTGTTTCGA